>CAZHDQ010000825.1:0-1500 GCA_964531595.1 uncultured Anaeromyxobacteraceae bacterium | reverse complement strand
TCGGTTGGTGCTGCGACTGGACCTGTCCTACCTGGACCGGCTGACCGAAATCGTCGTGTATCCGTACATCTACCGACACGGCGACAAGCGCGAGGCGATCCTGGGCGAGGCCCACCAATGGGGCACCGTTGTGCTGTCGTGGCCGGCGGTGCTGTCGGGGCTGGCGAATCCCTGCGATGGGCATGACACGGCGGTCCACGAATTCGCACACGTGCTGGATCGCGACGCGGGTAGTTTCAACGGCACGCCGTTTTTGCGCGAGCGCGAGGACTACGCGCCCTGGGCACACGTGATGATGGGGCACTTCGAGCAGCTTCGGTCTGGCGGGATTGACCCTGGCTTGCTACGGACCTACGGCGCGACGAATGCGGCCGAGTTCTTCGCAGTGGCGACCGAGTCGTTTTTCGAGCGGCCCGCCACGCTACAGGCTGAACTGCCGGAACTATACGAGGTGATGCGGCAGTTCTACGGCGGCGACCCGTTCACGTACGGGCTGTGCCCGACGCGGTGGTGATCCGATCGGGCGAGATCACATTCCCGACTGCTTCGCTGGGCCGTTCGGCGCCGCGCGCACCTGATCGGCGAACGCTTCCAACCGATTGACGTTGTGAGTCGACTGCAACCCCTCGTAGACCAACGTGCAGGTAGCCAGATTCGGATAGTCGCGCCGCATCGTCGGCAGCAGGGCCGCGGTCACGGTCCCCAGCATGCAGTTGTGGCACATCGCGTTGACGACGCCGGATGCACCCGCCTGGTGCAGTTCCTCGACCCGGCTCAGGTTCAGCGACAGCGCCTTGTCGATCCAGTGGCTGGCGTAGGTGTCTGCGACGCGGGATACGTCTGGGAATTGGCGTTCCTGTGGCGTGCGGATCGTTGCAGGGAAGTGTCGGTCGATCCGTGCGCGCAAGGCGGCGACGCCGGGAATCGCTGCGCGGGCCAGGCGGCCGGCGATGAAACGGCCCTTCCGATCCAGTTCCGCATGCAACTGCTCGGCCCCCAGCAGTGACACGTCGATCAGCGAGCACGAAGGCCAGACCTCGAAACCCATGTCTGTCAGCCGGCTATACAGTCGGTTGTTCGCATGCTCGTTGATACGCGTGTAGGCGTCGCCGATAACGCCGATGCGAGGGCGCGGCGATGCATCCGTCAAAATCTTTGCGGTGTGCATCGCTGCTACTGCCTCGGGAAGCGCCTTCCAGAACCGCCGGCGGGTCAACCCGTCTTCGATCCGGTCCAGCGCCTCGGCATAGGCCGCCGCGACGGTGCCAGGGACTGCCTCGTAGGGCTCGGACTCGATCTTCCATTTATACAGCCGGTCGATTGCGTACATGCCCAGGGCCAGGCGCGCGACGTAGCCGCGGCCCAACGGCGCCATCGTCGGCGGGTCGGCGATGTTGATCAGGGACACATCACCCAGGCCAATGCGTTCCAGCACCAATTTCATGCGAACCCAGGTCGACACCGAGCGTGTCCACGTGTTCCTCCGGCGTATCGCCATGC
>CAZHDQ010000824.1:0-1506 GCA_964531595.1 uncultured Anaeromyxobacteraceae bacterium | reverse complement strand
CGGCCTTGGAAGTGATTCCTCTGACGTTGTTAACGCTGGATGCCTGGGATTTCATTAAACTATCTGATTCGCGTTGCAGCGAATGCGGCAAGGATATGATGCTGGACCAGAAGTGGGCCATTTACTTCCTGATGGCCGTTGGCTTCTGGAACTTCGTCGGCGCAGGCGTATTCGGCTTCCTGATCAACCTGCCCATCGTGTCGTACTTCGAAGTCGGGACGGTGCTGACGGCAAATCACGGGCACGCGGCGATGTTCGGTGTCTTCGGGATGCTGGCGCTGGCGGTGCTGGTTTTCGCCATCCGACGGATCGTGTCCAATGAGGCTTGGCCAAAGGTCGAGAAACTGGTCCGCCTCGGGTTTTGGGGTCTGAATATCGGCTTGGCTTTAATGATGTTGCTGGACCTGTTCCCGGCCGGTGTCTTGCAACTTTGGGACGTCGTCGCCAATGGATACTGGCACGCACGTCGCCTGGCGTTCAGTCAAGAGGGTCTGTTCCACACGTTGGAGTGGGCGCGCTTGGTCGGTGACTCAGTATTCCTGGTCTTTGGTGTCGTGCCGATGGTGGCCGCCACGTTCTACGCGGTGCTGAAGCGGGGCCGCGACGGGACGGCTGCGTAACTGGCGCTAAAGGAGGTCCCAGGTGAAGACCCTGTTTATCCTGAATGACCCGCCCTACGGCACCGAGCGAACGTATAACGGCGTCCGGCTTGCGGCCAATCTGCTGAAGAACCACGAGGGGCAGGAAGTGGTCGTGTTCTTGATGGGGGACGCCGTGTCGGCCGCGACGGCCGGCCAGAAGACGCCGAATGGTTATTACAACCTGGAGCGGATGCTGAAGGGACTGGTCAACCGCGGCGGCAAGATCCTGCTGTGCGGCACGTGCATGGACGCTCGAGGGCTGAAGGAGACCGAGTTGCAGGATGGGTGCTGCCGGAGCTCGCTGGACGAGTTGACGGCCGAAACTGTCGCCGCCGACAAGGTTCTGGTGTTTTAATAGGCGAACGCCTTGGGCGCGGTGCTTGCGGTTGGAACATGCACACTGGTGGGCGATGAGGTTGCTGTGAACGACCCCGTATACCTGGATCACAACGCTTCGACCCCGGTTCATCCCGAGGTCGTTGAGGCGATGTTGCCTTACCTGCGAGAGCACTTCGGGAACCCGTCCAGTGGACACGTGTACGGTCTGCGAGCCCACGAAGCAATCGAGCGGGCGCGGACGCAGGTTGCGTCGCTCCTGGCGTGCGAGCCCGTGGAGGTCTTCTTCACGTCAGGGGGCACCGAGGCGAACAACCTGTCCATCCTGGGTTTTGCCGAGGCTGTGGACGACGGCCGGCGGCACGTACTGACATCGACCGTTGAACACCCCGCGACAGCGCTTCCCTGTGAACGCCTGGAGCGCCTTGGCTGGGTTGTCACTCGCATGCCCGTGGATAGCGAGGGTCGCGTTCGGCCGGCTGACGCGTCGCAGTTTATCCGTGGTGGCACCGCCTTGATTTCCGTGATG
>CAZHDQ010000823.1:0-1513 GCA_964531595.1 uncultured Anaeromyxobacteraceae bacterium | reverse complement strand
AAGGCCGGCGAACACGTCTTGATGCAAGCCGTTGGTCTGTAACACATTTTGGCGATGCAATACCGGGGGAGCGCTTCGCTGGCACAGTGGGTCCGAGGTCCATGCGCCACCGCAACCGTGCTAGGATTGCGCACATTTGGAGGCATCGCCCATGAAGGTGCTGGGTCTGAATTTTTCGAACGACGCTGCGGCGTCGATGGTCGTCGATGGCCGAACCGTGATGGCGGTTCAAGAGGAACGCTTCCGCCGGGTCAAGCACTTCCCTGGCTTCCCACAACACGCTATGGGCGCTGCGTTGAAGGCTGGCGAGGCGACGTTGCATGACCTGGACGCGGTCGCGTTCTTCTGGAACCCTGGCATCCACGCGGCCTCCCCTTCCTGGCGCCAGTCCTCGGTGCCGCGCCACCACATGGAGTTCCTGTACGACGTCCCGAACCACCTGCTGCCGTCAATGGGCACGCCCGAACTGACCGAGCAGGTCTTCCACCTGCCAAACGGCAAGCGCTTGCGCGTCGTCTATGTGACGCACCACTTGGCCCACGCGGCCGGCGCCTTGTACACGTCGCCGTTCGACCGCGCCGCGATCCTAACGGCTGACGGCTACGGCGAGCGCGATTCCACCGTCATCTGGAAGGCGGAAGGCACCACGTTCCAGCGGCTGTGGACCCAGGAATTCCCACACTCGCTGGGTGCCTACTACGCGGCGCTGACGCAGTACCTGGGTTTTTCGCCCAATTCCGGCGAGGGCAAGGTCATGGGCCTGGCATCCTACGGCCAGCCTGTTTATGTGGACCTGTTCCACAAACTGCTGAAGCTTACGCCCGACGGCTTCGAACTGGACCTGTCGTACTTCGATTTCTACGTCGAGCGGCCGCGTCGTTACAGCCCGAAACTGGTTGACCTGCTGGGGGAAGCGCGCGCGCCGGAAAGCGACATCACGAAACGCCATCAGGATCTGGCCGCCAGCATGCAGGCCGTATTCGAGGAGGCTATCCTGCACCTGGCCCGCATGGCGAGCGCCCTGACCGGCATGGATACACTGTGCATGGCCGGCGGCGTCACCCTGAATTGCTCGGCCAACGGGAAGTTGCTGGAAGCCGGCATCTTCGACCGCTGCTACTTCCAACCTGCGTCTTCCGACGCCGGTGCCGGACTGGGCGCCGCTCTTTACGTCACTCACGTCCTGGAAGGACTGCCGCGCGGCAATCCTGAACTGCTGCTGGAGTATTTGGGCCCACAGCACACAAACGATCAGGTCCGCGACACTCTGGACAGGGGTGGCATTCGGTACCTGACCCACGACGATCCGTTCGGCTTGGCCGGGCGATTGCTTTCCCGCGGCCTTATCGGCAGCGTGTACCAGGGCAAGGCTGAATTCGGACCGCGCGCCTTGGGCAATCGCTCGACGCTGGCCGACCCACGTCCTGCTGAAATGAAGGACCGCGTCAACGCGCGCGTCAAGTTTCGCGAAGGCTTTCGGCCGTTCGCACCATCGGTGCTGGCCGAGCGAGCG
>CAZHDQ010000822.1:0-1523 GCA_964531595.1 uncultured Anaeromyxobacteraceae bacterium | reverse complement strand
CACGGGCTCCGAGCTTCAATGGGGCCACGGCCTGATTGCCGTGGAAAGCCCGCTCGGGAATAGTCCCATAGTTTCATTGCAGTGGGCAACCCCTTTCGAGCAGTGACCGGCGCCCACCATTAAACCCACCATCCATCCCTCTTTTTTGACATGCCAAACCCCCGTCATCATTGTTCTTCGAGCGGGTCCAGGCATTCGCCCAGCACATGACCGCTCGCGTGGCTGATCATCAAATTACCACCGGCTTGCGCTCCATCGGGCGATATGGTCTGCCCAAAGCCCGGATGCATTCCCCGCCACGACCATCCGTTGGCCCCAGATCCGCGATAAGAACCTGATCCAGAGAATGGTTTAGCAGCCGATCGATCGCCGCATGCATCAAGGCAAGTTCCCTGGTCGACAATTCGCACTCGAACACCGAGAACTGCAAGTGCAGCCCGAATGACTTCATCTTCTTGAACACCTTCCGCAGGCGCTTGTCGTTCGCGATATCGTAAGTGACCAGGAAGCGGTTTCTCATGACACACCCCCTTGCCTACCGCGGCAGAATGGCCGGCCATTCGGGGATTTCCCCCGTGACAAACCGCGCCAGCAACCGCGCTTGCACCTCCAGCACCTTGCGGTAACTAATCTTGTATCCAAACACTGGATGCGTCAGTGTCTGGTCCAGCCTCCGCTCATAGACATTAATCAGCCCCTTGCGCGCCTTCGGCTTCAGGCTCACTGCCCTAGCGGCCCGAACAAAGTCACTGCTTTGCACCTCACCGGTGTTGATCGCGGTCAAAACTGCTGAATCCGCCAGCACGGGCCGAAATTCTTCCATCAAATCCAAGGCTAGCGACTGCCGGCCATGATGTGCCGTGTGGTAGAAACCCAGGTGCGGATCGAAACCTACCCCCCACAGCACCACCCCGCAATCTTTGGCCAATAGCGCGTAACACAGTGACAGCATCGCGTTCACCGGATCTAATGGTGGGCGTCGATTCCTGCCCTCGAATCGAAACGTCCATCGGTCTGGGGCATCTCGAGGGCGCAACATCGAAGAAAAACTGCCAAAGTACAAACGTGCCGCATTCCCCTCGATGCCTAGGAGTTCTGCCGTCGCCGACGCATCCTGTGCTCGAACCGCCATCTCATCGATGCGACGGAGCACGTCGGTCGTCGCATTCCCGTTGCGCCGCAGCAAGGTTCGCTGGTTCCGGATCTTTGCGGCAACGATGCGACGGGAAACAGCCAAACAGAAATCCGGGTCATCTGCCTTCCTGAACTGGGCGCGGCGGAGTTCCACGTTGCGGTTGTAAAATCCGTGGGTCATCCCGTAGAACCAGCCACCATGACTCAGGTAGCACACCGGGATCCCTCGACTGCACAATACATTGACCGCCGGAGTCGTTACTTGTACGCCGCCGAAGACGGCCAGATGGCTGATCTGCATCAGCGGTACTTCCGCAACCGTTTCGCCTTTCTTTCGGACCAACAGATTGTCGTCCCGTTTGCCAACCTGAGCCCCCTGTTCCTGCACG
>CAZHDQ010000821.1:0-1532 GCA_964531595.1 uncultured Anaeromyxobacteraceae bacterium | reverse complement strand
CGCGGGCTCGTGCAACCGGCGTGTCCCGAGCGTTCGTCCGGTGTATGCGCTTGTTCGACGGCCCTCTAGGCGCCAGGAGGTTTGCGCCGGTTGGGTGTCCAGGGGAGCGGGGTGCGGGATGGAATGATGTCGCATCAGGAAGAAACCTGGTCAATCGATGCAGAGGGCGGAAAGGCACTTCTCGTCGAAACACAGTTCGCAGTAGCAGCCTTGAGGGCCGATGGGTTGAGGTTTGCGAAGACAGCCTGAATTGTCGCCGCACTGGGACAGTGAGTACGAGTCTGCAAGTTCCAGGTAGTCGCGGCAGATATCGGGGTGCGCGAGGCAACAGTCACGGATCGCCACTGTTGGGAATCCTTCCAGGTCGGGAGTGCCCACTACGTCTTGGCCGTGATCCGCGGAATTGGCGTCGGAGGGCGCCGCGTCATTGAGCGAGCAGGCGGCAAGCGATGCTAGGAACACCATTGTCGCGGGCAATGCCTTCATGTGTATCTCCCTCGGTCACCGCAGAAATCATATGGGATCTGTGGCGCGCGATTCAAGTCGAACAGAGCAGCTCATGGAAGAGGGCAGACGAAACGCTGTCGTCCGAGCGGTCGACAGCGCTGCGCGCGTTCGACGGCGTTCCAGTGCGGGGATGTCGAAGCGGAGCTGGTGGTTGACCGCGAATGGGGAGGGGAAGTGGCGTTGCGGGCGAAGGCGATTGGTGAGTCAAGGATTGCAGAGGTCCAATCATGGAGCCCAATCAAGGCACTTTCGCCATTCGACGTCAGGGTTCCAGACTGCATCGATGATTTCGGGGCATCTCGGGTCAATGGGGGCATCGGTGGAGGGCCAGTCTTCAACCGGGGGACTGACCCAGTCGCATGGCAGGCAGGTCGACTTGAACCAGCAACAGTACTCATCGCTGGCAGCGCAGGCCCATGTCATCATGCCTCCGTGGGCAAGGCAGTTACAGTAGGGCGGCGCGTAGCAATTACACGGATTGGGTGAGTGTCCAAAGAAGCCGGGAAGATCCACGGTTTCCCAGGCGAGACAGTCAGCGCTCCAGGGGGCGTCAGGAACACTACCGCCAGAGTCGAGCCTCGCGGCGTCTGTTGAAGTGGCGTCAGGATGGTCGGAGTGGCTGTCCAACGGGGAAACGGTGCTTGATGAACATCCGAGGCTTACGAGAATGACCAGAGGCGAGATGCGAGCACCAGCCATGCGTGGTTTCAGCATCATTTTCCCCTCATGGCCACCACGCTGGTGTCCTGGAGTGGCCGAGATTCGTTCAAGATCCAGGACCTTGTCAGGTATGGCCATTGCCAGCAGACGGCAACAGTATACGGATCGGAGCGGGGGGATTTCACGAAGAGATGGGATTGCCATCCCCGGGAGAAGTCGCGGAGAACTCGCGGTGGAATGGTGTCCTTTGCCCGTCGAACGGTGTTGCGCGTCACCGGCGGACGCGTGCCTGGCCGCCAGGCCAGGCCGGGGCGGTGCGCCTGGCATGGGCGCGAAACAGGAGGTGTAAGTCCTCTGGGGGCCCA
>CAZHDQ010000820.1:0-1532 GCA_964531595.1 uncultured Anaeromyxobacteraceae bacterium | reverse complement strand
TTGCCCGGTGTGGTCCACACATTGTCCCCCGCCCCGCCGGTCCAGGTGCGAGAGACGGCCGACGCGTCGCCGGTCGCCAGTAAAACAACCGCGGTGGTCAGCAGACCGAGGAATCGAAAGCAAGTCATCTCAAAACTCCTTGAAAGGGAAGACAGTTGGTACTGAAGTGATTTGTATTTGGTCGGGTTGCGGAAGAAAGCGGGGATAGATTCCCGCACTCCAAGGGGATGTTCTCATAGGTGTACGCTCTACTGCCGCCCCTGCCTGTTCAAAGCCGCGCGTGTGAAAGTGCGGTGTCGCCGCGAAGCGGTCAGCCACAGCACGCCGAGCAGGACCAGGACCGACGTCGACGGTTCGGGCACGTACAACGGGAATCCCAGCGTGTACTGATTGGCGACGAAGTCGCCCAAGCCCATCTGGAAAGTATCGATATCCCAGATGTTGAACTCGCCGATCCGGCCGCTCAGCGCGTCGCCGCCGGAGGCGCCGTTGCGGATGTACGTGCCGATGCTGATTCCGGCGGTGCCGTCGTTCAGAGCGGTGAAGCCGGCCAGTAGTTGCGACGCGACCTCCTGCCCATTGACGAACAGGGCCAGGCGGTCGCCGTCCCTGGCGGCAGCCAGGTGGACGAAATCGTCGTCGACGTTTAACTCGTGGGGCACTGTCAACCGAATGTGGTCGTCGTAGGCCGTGGCCGTCGCATCCCACACCGAGAGGTTCAGGTCCGTCGTGCCGGCCGAAGCGTTGTACGCGACGTGCCAGAGCCATTCGGCGCCGTATTCAGCGGGTGTTCCATGCTGGCCCGCGAAGACATCGCCGTTCTGGGCCAGCGTGACCCAGGTTGTCGCTCCCGCAGTCGGCACGCGGTCGAATTGGAACCAGCCTTCCACCAGGAAGTTCTGCATGTGCGTACTGGGCGTGTCCTTGATGCGGAGGTAATCGCCCTGATTGAAATGCATGACGGGGGCGGGGGGCCACCCGGTTTGCACCGTGGGGGTACCATGCATGACGGCGTCGTTTTCGTTCCCGCCCAGGTCAGCCCACAGATTCGCAACCGCCGCGGTCCGCCCGCCGCCGTCGACGTCGGCGGCCTTCAGCAGGATGGGGTTGCGGTTGTGAAAGTCGAAGTACCGGCCGCGGTAGTTCTCGCCCACAATTTCGGCGGCCGTCCGCCCGTCGGTCGCGAGGTCGTAGAACCTGAACTCGCCCACTTGCGCGTTCACCCAGTCGCCGCCGCCCGGGGTGCCGTTCCGGTGATATGTGCCAAGCGTGATGCCCCCATCGCGGTTGGCCACCCCGGTGGGGAGCGAGCCTTGCGTTCCGATCGATTGGCCGTTGACGAACATCGTCACGTCGGAACCCTCCTTCGCCACCGCGAGGTGGACGAACTGGCCCGGCAGAAAGCCCATGCCGTGCGGCATGCTGACGGTCACGTCGTTTCCCAGGCCCGCTCCGGTCGAGTATTGCAGGTACATTTGCCCATTACTGGCGTTGTACCAGACCCATTCGGCCCCGGTGTAATAGTCGCCACT
>CAZHDQ010000819.1:0-1540 GCA_964531595.1 uncultured Anaeromyxobacteraceae bacterium | reverse complement strand
TACCCGGTACGAGGATTGACGACATCTGGGCCGCGGTCATCATCTGGGCGGCTTCCCGCACTGGGGTCTGGGGTGGGCAGGTCAGCGGCGGTGCGTTCGCCAGGTCGCCGACACGGGCATCCACGAACGACCCGGCCAAGCGGGCATCTAGGGATCGGCGCAGCCTTTCGCCCGGGGTCCCCGCCAGGAACGCGGCCATGGATGGCAGGCCGGCCAGCCCGGCCAGCACGTCGCGGGGCACCAGATAGCCCAGCAGGTCTTCGCGAGCCACGACGTTCGCAATTGCGGGAACGCGTTGCCAGACGGCGGTTGTGTCGAACGCATCTCCTTCGGCGTGGCGTTCCGAAGGCTCTAAGCCAGCGAGTTGTCCGACCGTTTCCGCCGACCCGCTGCGCACAATGACCAGGTATTCCGGCACCTCGCCGGCCGCAACGATCCGGGTGCCACGCGGGAAGTATTCGATCTGGAGCCGCCTAGCGACGAAAGTGACGCGTTCGATCGGCAGTTCCTGCCACGGGATGTGCTGGGATAGGAACCGGACGATGTCGTCCACGATGCCTCCGGACTCCTGGAACAGGACAGCAAGTGTAGCGCAGTTGTTCGGGATGGTGGTTGCGGATCGGCCTTCTTGACAGTCCGGACAAGGCCCCCGGATACTTGGCCAACGGGTCGACCCGTGGAGCGCCCCATGAATCCTGATAAAACACCCGGTGGGCACGATCGGTTGCGGCCCGGCTTCGTTGCCCTGGTGCTGGCGCTGCTGTCCGCCGGTTTCCTGGTCCACGCCCTGTCATACGATTTCGTTTCCGACGATGCCTTCATATCGCTGCGATACGCGCGTAACCTGTTGGATGGGCACGGTCTGGTGTTCAATCCAGGCGACCGCGTCGAAGGCTTCACCGGCCTGCTGTGGGTGGGTCTGGTGGCACTTGCCGGTTTGGCTGGGGCTGACCTGCTGGTGGCGGCGCGGGTCATGGGCGCGGCATTCGGAGTCGCGACGTTGTGGTTGGCCTGGCGGCTTGCGGAACGGCTGCGCGATCCAGCGGTGCATCCTCTGGCGTCTCTGGCCGCGCCGGCACTGCTGGCCGCCAACGGGGCGTTCGCGTGCTGGTCCATCGCAGGCCTGGAAACCGCGTTCTGGGTGTTCACCGCCTCCGCTGCGGCGTTGGCCGCGCTTGGTGGGCGCCATCGGGTATCGTCCGGCCTGGCTGCACTGTCCGTGTTGGTTCGTCCCGAGGGGATGGTCGTGGTGCTGGTCCTCGGGGCCGCGCGTTCCTGGGGCTGCTGGCGGCGTGAAAGAAGCCTCAGCGCCCTGTCGTGGTGGATCGCTCCTATCGTGACGATCGCCGCGTTGACGTTGTTCCGGCTGGCGTACTTCGGCGACGTCGTGCCGAACACGTTTCATGCCAAGGCAGGCGGTGGTCCAGACCAGTGGAACCGAGGCGTTGCCTACCTGGCGGGCTACCTGGCCGACGCCGATGGGGCGGTCGTGGCGCTGGGGGTACTGGCCTGGGGGCTGGCACGTGGCGGTCCGTGGCGC
>CAZHDQ010000818.1:0-1541 GCA_964531595.1 uncultured Anaeromyxobacteraceae bacterium | reverse complement strand
GTGGCATTGGCCAGTGTCCGGCGCATCGAAATGGCCGACCTGCCCGAGGAGGTTCGCCATGCGGTCCCGATGCCGACCCTCATCGGGACAACCCGGCCTCTGGCCGACGTCGAAAAGGACTACATCCTGGCGGCCCTGGCCTCTAATCAGGGGAACCAGACCCAGACTGCCCGAATGCTGGGTATCGGATCCGCAACCCTGTATCGCAAGCTCAAGGCGTACGGAACCCCGCAACCCAAGTGATGGTGTGGCTCTGTATCGGGAGCACAAACCTACTTCGTAACCTCGTCGATCGCGTGCTTTGCATCCTTCACGACCACTTTCACGCCGTGCTTGACGTCCTTGACCGCGCCCTCGGCCTTGCCTTTACGTTCGTCTGCCCGACCCTCCCGCTTGAGCGCCTCGTCCCCGATTAGGCTGCCCACGGCCTGCTTGACCCGGCCCTTGAGCTTGTTGACGATTTCTGCCATTTCATTTCCCCTGTCATTTCGAGTCAAGGAACATTCCGGACCGGCGGTCCGGGCGGGCCCCGAGCCTTTGCAAGCCCGAGGCCCGTTGCCGAATGCACGGACCCGTCGATGGATCAGGTCCTGCTACTGGGCGCCGCCTGCTTCGCTTGCCGCCTGTCGCTGGATGATGATTTCGACCCGACGGTTGTTGGAGCGACCCTCTGCCGTAGCGTTATCGGCGACCGGGCTGCCCTCGCCGACCCCCCGCGCCATGATGAGATCGCCCGGGTAGCCGCGCCCAATCAGGAAGTTGCGCACCGTGTCTGCCCGGCGCTGGGACAGGGCCATGTTGGACGAGTCGCTGCCCTGCGAGTCCGTGTGTCCCTCGACCACGAGCGAACTCTCGCGGTTGGCCAGTAGCGCATCGGCCACCTGCCCAAGCCGGTTATTTGCGCTTGCCAGCAGGCTGGATTCCCCGCTCTTGAAGAGGACGCTCCCTGAAAGCGTGATGACCATACCGCGGGGTTCTTCCTTGACCGCGGCGAGCTTGGCCAGCGCCTCCATGAGCGCGGCATGCGTCCGGTCCAGAGTGGCTCTGGTCTCGCCCAGGCTGGCCTTGGTTTCGGTCAGGCTGGCCTTGGTGTCGGTCAGGTCCGCCCTCGTCTGCTTCACGATCTCGCCTTGGGTCGTCGAGAAGTCATCCTTCGCCTGGACCGTCTTGCCCTGATCGGCGGCGATGCTGGCGAGCGCGTCCGCTGCTTGGCACTTGCGTTCCGCAACGTAGGCGAGGTCCCTGGCCCGATAGGACTTGGGCTCGTCCTTGAACGACCTTTCTGCCTTGGCGAGCGCCTCCCTCGCTATGTGCAATTCGGCCGGCACCAGTCTGGCCGCGGGTCCATTGGCCGACCTTTCGTAAGCCGCGCGAGCGTTCACCAGTTCCGACGGCACGGTGTGCGCACAACCGGCGACCGCCAACGCCAGTGCGCCCAGGATCAGGAAACGGATCGTCTTCATCGGTGTCATGGGTTCCTCCCTTCCGGGTAACCCACCACAGACTACATACATCCGTCGGTACACCGCGGCGACAGTCAC
>CAZHDQ010000817.1:0-1543 GCA_964531595.1 uncultured Anaeromyxobacteraceae bacterium | reverse complement strand
CATCAAAAATCAATGGGGTTTTCGGGTGTGCAGAGTCCCCCCCCCCCCCAATCCAGGGTACCCCGTCAATACCGACTGGAAACCACCGACATTTTGTTGACATCCACTTCGTAAACCAGTCCAAAAGCCGCATCAGCGACGAATGCACGTTCGCCCGCGATCACAATCCCCGCAGCCGGCAAACCGGAAAGCGACGCGGCAAGCGGCAAGAAACCACTGGTGACGCGAAACGAAAGAGCGGTGTCGCGGACCTCAGGCGTCACCTGCGGTAGGAAATCCTTGCCCAGTTGGCAACCCGGGACGACGCGAAACTGGAAAACAGGGTTCACGAACAGCGATTCTTCCCAGGTGTCCGTTGCGAACTCCAGGTCACCGTCCCGAATCGGACATGCGGTCACCCGCCCGGAAGAAAGTCGCGGAGCCGGGGCGTAGGCGCGTCCGGTCAGCATCGGATCAGCGTCAGGAAGTTCCACGCAGACGTCGTCGACTAACCCGCGATTATGCAAAAACCCGGTCAACGAACCGACCACGGCCCACCCGCCATGTACCCGGATTTCGTAGGGTACTGGACCGACCAGACACCCGCTTGGCGGCAGAGGTTGCGACGCAAACGCCGGCACCAGGTTCAATCTGCCGGCCGACACCCCCGACACGCGATACTCCAGCGACGTGCCGAACACGCCGTCGCCGCAGGACAACGGAAGCTCCGGGTGCAGCACCACTATGTCGCCTGGAAAAGCGCCGTCTTCCCTAACGCCCAGCGCGCAGAAGTCCGCCGACACGTCCAGCAGTGCCGCCCCGTTGTCATCGATCTCGATCAAACCGCAGCGACTCGTCCCCGGGATCTTCCCCTCGTAGACGACCGTCCAGGACTCGGAAAGCACCCGGCGGTTCTCTGCGTGAAACTCGATTCCATAGTACCGGTGCAACCCATCTTTTTCCGAAAGGGTAACAATTTCGGCCGAACCGAAGGACGCTAGGTCCGGACGCGTCAGGTAGGCCGACGGGATCCACTCGCCGTTTAGTCGCGTTTCCGGGCTGGACGCCCCGTTTTCCCCCTGCTCATTCGCGGCCTCGACGACATGCGGCACCGGATGTCCCTCGTCGGATTCGGCCACTATGCGGACGACGTCGCCAGTCTCGGTCGTTACAAGGGCACGCAGCCCCCCTTCCACCTTGACAAATGCCACCGATATCGCCGGCGAGCGCAAGGCAATGTCGCGAAACCCTAAATGCGCCAGCAGTGGGTCCCCGGAATCCTCGGCACCAGGCGTTGCAAGGTTGACGTCGATCCGCTCCAGGTCCCCGGTAAACACCGCCACGCCTGCGGGTTCACCCATCGGCAGGTACACCAGTCCACCGTCCGGCGAAACCGCTGGTGCGCCCCGAACTCGGGTCGGCGGCCAAGCAGCGCCGACATCCTCGACGTCCGTAGAGCACAGAGCGACATCCGGTTTTCCGTGGGCGTATGTCCCCATTAGCCCGGGGTCCCCAATCGACACAGAAAGCCGTGCCCCGATGGTCCCGTCGGGTGCCAGCAGGT
>CAZHDQ010000816.1:0-1545 GCA_964531595.1 uncultured Anaeromyxobacteraceae bacterium | reverse complement strand
CTTCCGAAACCGGTTCGTGGTCATGCTGGAGTGGTCTATTTCGTACTGGACCTACCAGCGCAGCGCACGGGTCATCCTGGATCCACCCGAGTACCCTGAAACCCGTCCCTGAAACTCGTGGCAACGGGGCGCATGTTCCCGGCCCAGTCGAAAACGCCCATCTCGTGGTACGCTCAATCAAATTTTGGCGGGTGCGACAGTGTCCTTTAACCCTGGTTAAATAGTTGCTCGCCGGCTAGGTGAGCGCGGAGCCACGCACATGATTAAAATTAAACGTGCCTACGAACCACCGGCGCCTGAAGATGGCCGACGCATCCTCGTGGAGCGGCTTTGGCCACGCGGCATGAAGAAGGAAGCGCTCGTATCCGATGCGTGGATGAAAGAAGTCGCTCCAAGCACCGATCTCAGAAAGTGGTTCGATCATCAAGTCGAGCGCTGGGAAGAGTTCCGACGCAGGTATTGGAAGGAACTCGACGCGAAGCCTGGGGAGTGGGAGCCAATCCTCGAGGCCAGCCGGAGTCAAACGGTGACTCTGCTCTACAGCGCCCATGACACCGCCCACAACGGCGCTTTGGTCCTTCGCGACTACCTCGCCGAGCGAACAGCCGAATCGTAGGTGTTACGCGTACGCCTGATCGCCCTGCACCTGGGCTTCGGCCATCTTGACCAGTGCCATTTCGGCCACGCTGTTCAACGCGTATACCAGGGGCGACGCCGTCAGGGCCGGGTGAGTCCCCATCTGGAAAATCGCCAGGTCCTCGGCTGACATGCCCCCTTGGATGCAGGCGGCGATCACGTTGGCGATTTCGCCAGTGGCGCTGTCCCCCATGACCTGGCCACCCAGCAGGCGACCGGTCCGGCGATCGAAGACCATCTTGACTTTCGACTTGGCGGCCCCGGGCATGCCACCGGGGTGACGGTTGATCCCGTCCATGATCGCCGCGACCACATCGATGCCGCGTGAGCGTGCCGCATCTTCGGTCAATCCGGCCGTGCCGATGGCCAGGTCGCCTACCGCCGTACACCAGGCACCCAAGGTACCGCCGATCTGCCGCCGGGCCCGGAACAGGTTGGCCCCGGCCACGCGTCCTTCACCACAAGCGATGGAGGCCAGCTTAAGCCCGCTGGGTTCCCCACCGAAGAAGGCGGTCTTTTCGGCGCAGTCCCCGGCGGCAAAGATGGCCGGGTCCGACGTCTGCATTGTACGGTCCACGGCCACACCGCCCGTGGGGCCGATCTTCAAACCGGCGTCCCTGGCCAAATCGACGTTGGCCTTGGCACCGATGCCCACCAGGACCAAATCCGCAGGCAGGGTTTCGCCGTTGTCCAGGGTCACGCCCTCGACAACGCCGTTGCCGACGATGGACATCAGTTTTCTACCGGTTCTCAGGTTGACGCCGCGCCCAGTCAGGTGATCTTCCATCGCGATGCAGAACTCGGTGTCGTAGGACAGGCTCAAGCAATGGGCAGCACATTCGACCACGGTCACGTCAGCGATGCCGGCCTTCTTCAAGCCTGCTTTCTCTACAGACGTCAGCTGCGCTC
>CAZHDQ010000815.1:0-1549 GCA_964531595.1 uncultured Anaeromyxobacteraceae bacterium | reverse complement strand
CCACCTGGCCCGATGATACGTCAAGCCGTGAACCGTCATAGGCAGGGAGCCTCTTTCGGGGCCGGCCAGGGGCCTTGGGTTGGGGGTTGGCTGCCGATCCTTCGGTGACGGAATCCTGGACTTCGGCGCCATCGCTGGACAGTGTCAAATCATTCATGGAAACCTCCTGTGGAACCGATTCTGCCAGTGTGCATTTTTTTGTCAATTGCGAATGGGTGTGGCCGTAACTGAGCGAAATTACAGGAGGACGTGGCCTATTTGGCGGGATTAACTGCCGCCTGGTCGCGCTAAAGTCGGAACACTAGTGCAGCCGCCACCAACGCCAGGGCCAGAATCGCGACCGCTGCCATCCACCAGTCGCCGCGGCGGGTCCAAAGCACCGCGAGGACCAGCAGGCGCCCAGCCGACACCGTGATCAGCAGCGCCGCGCCCGTCAGCACCAACCACCCGCCGGGCAACGAGGGGCACGCGCCCCCGCAGGCTGCAAGGCCGGGCAGGTCGGCGACTTTGATACCTGCGCAGCGGATCCACATCCAGGCCATCCCGACCAGGCTAACCGCGAACGCGATTAGGGTGCCCCATCGCAGCCATGTGGCGAGCGTGCGATCCAAACGAAACCTCCTGTTCGGCACCATGGTGCGACTGTCACCCGCGTAGGGCGACCATCCCCATTTGGACCATCATCACGGCCAGTAGGCCCAGAAACAGCCACCGCAGCACGCCAGAGCGCACTCGCGGCATCACGCGCGCCCCGATCCGGGCGCCAATCAGTACGCCGACGACCGCCGGACCGGCCAGCAGTGGATGCACGTCGCCCAGTACCATATACGCCGTTGCACCGGCGGCACCGCTGATTCCCATGATGAAGTTGCTGGTCGCCGAATTCGCCTTGAACGGCATCCGGATCACCCTGTCTAGAACCGGCACCTGGAAGAGCCCGCCGCCAACGCCCAACATGCCCGACGACAACCCGGCCAGCACGAACAGCAGCAAGCCCGGCACGATCCGCCGGACCCCGTATACGACACGCTCGCCTGTGGCATCGTCAACGTAGTCGCCGCCCAGGCCGAAGCGGCGGGCGCGCGGCCCAGATGATTCTGGTGGCAGTATCTGATCCCGACGGCCCTGAAACATGGATACCATCGCGAACGCCAGCATCGCGACGAAGCCGGCGGCCACCACGCGGCCGCCCGAGACCTTGCCGATCAGTACGCCTACCAGTGCGCCGAACACTGCGGCGACGGACAGTGCGACGGCTAGGCGAAGGTTTACCAGCCCCCGGCGCAGGTAGGATGGGGATGCGGCGCTGGAGGTTGCGATCACGGCGATCAACGAGGCTCCGACGGCCAACGGCGTTGGCACGTGCAGCACCCCAACCATCACCGGCACCAGGATCAGCCCGCCGCCTATGCCCATCATGGCACCGACGAATCCGGCTACCAATGCGGCTGCGAACAGGATCCAGGTTGCATCCATCACGGTCCTTGTATCGCGTCAGCCGACCTTTAGCACCTCGCCGCTGCCGATGCCGCCGCCGACGCAGCGGGTC
>CAZHDQ010000814.1:0-1549 GCA_964531595.1 uncultured Anaeromyxobacteraceae bacterium | reverse complement strand
CCGAGTGGTCCGATGCGGTGCTCTTCGCCACGCGCAAGATCATCACCAAGACCGAGGAAGGCGGGTTCGGGCGCGAGCGCACCATCGCCGCCGGGCTCGGCAAGGATGGCGGCGAGCGCATCCTCCGCACCGTCGGCAGTCCGGCCTGCGTGGCGAAGAACCGCTACGGCCTGCCCGCCGAGCTACCCCTCTCGTGGCCTGCGCTGATGAACGCGCTGGCCGCCAACCCGATGTCCGCGTCCGGAACGGTTCCGGCGCGGGGAGACAAGTCCGCAACCACCAACAGCAAGGAGTAACGAGTCATGGCAAACCTCAATGGATTCAACGCGTCCGAAGTCGAACCGACCAGCAACTTCGAACCGCTTCCGGCGGGCAAGTATCTGGCCGCGATCACCGAAAGCGAGATGAAGCCCACGAAGAACGGCAACGGCAGCTATCTGCAGCTCACGTTCACGATCATCGATGGCCAGTACAAGAACCGCGTCCTCTGGGCCCGGCTCAACCTCAACAACCCGAATGCCACGGCGGTGAAGATCGCGCAGTCGGAGCTGTCGGCCATCTGCCACGCGGTGGGCGTCATGCAGCCCCGCGACAGCGTCGAGCTGCACAACCTCCCGCTGGTGATCGTCGTGAAGCTCAAGAAGCGCGAGGACACCGGCGAACTCACGAACGAGATCAAGGGCTACGAGCGGAAGGCTCCCGCCGGGCAGGCGCAGCAGGCCCCGGTGACCGACAACACGCCGCCGTGGAAACGGTAAGGAGGGCGTCATGCCGTTGACGCTTCCTTACCCGCCCAGCGTGAACCACTACTGGCGGCGGGTCGGGCTGCACACCCTGATCAGCCGGGAGGGCCGGACGTTCCGCCGGAACGTCTGCGCCCTCCTCGGCGGGGGTGGGCTGCGCAAGCCCCCGTTGAGTGGCCGCATCGCCCTGGCGATGGACGCCTTCCCGCCGGACCGCCGACGCCGCGACCTGGACAACATCCAGAAGCCGGTGCTCGACGCCCTGGAACACGCGGGCGTGTACGCGGACGACAGCCAGATCGACCTGCTCGTGACGCGCCGCCGCGAGGCGGTGCCCGACGGCAGGCTTCTGGTCACGGTCGAGGAATTTCCCCTGCGGCGCTGCCCCGTATGCGGCGGTCCGCTGGACACCCACAACCCGGAGTCGAATTGAGATGCACCGACTGTTCCCAACGCTCCTGATCGTCCTCGATGTCTGCGCCGCTGTGGGCTACGTGCCCATCGGCGACTGGCGCAAGGTCATCTACTGGCTGGCGGCCGCAACCCTGACAACGGTGGTCACATGGTGATGCAGCTTCGGCCATACCAAACCGAGGCGGTCGCCGCCGTCTACGATCACCTGCGCAGCCGGGACGACCACCCGTGCGTCGTCATCCCGACGGCGGGCGGCAAGACACCGGTCATGGCGACGATCTGCCGCGACGCGGTCCAGCAGTGGAACGGGCGCGTGCTGATCCTGGCGCACGTCAAAGAGCTGCTCGAGCAGGCGACCGAGAAACTGCACGCGATGGCCCCGGACCTGTGGA
>CAZHDQ010000813.1:0-1551 GCA_964531595.1 uncultured Anaeromyxobacteraceae bacterium | reverse complement strand
GCGATGGGCGCCAACGTCGACCGGACGCACTGGGAGGCGGACGCCATGACATCGACGCTGCACGCCCTGCGCCCCGATGTGATTTTCTGCCTGATAGGCATCACCCGAGCCAGCGCACGGCACGAAGCAAAAACGACTGGAACGATAGCAACCTACGACAGCGTGGACTTCGGACTGACCGACCTACTGGTCCGGGCGACCGTCGCCGCTGGAATCCGGCCCCGCTTTGTCTACCTTTCGGCGATGGGGACCGGGCCCGGCGCAAAGACTGCCTACGGACGCGCGCGCCACCGAGCTGAAGAGTCGGTCCGATCCTCGAAGCTACCGTTCACGATCGCCCGCCCCGGGTTAATCAGCGGACCCGGCCGTGACGATGCGCGACCTGGCGAGCGATTCGCCGACGCCGTACTGGGGCCGATCACGCGATTGGCGTCCTGGATGGGGGCAACCGGGCTAGCGGCCACGATGGCCCCGATCAACGACACAACCCTTGCAAACGCGTTGGTGGAAGCAGCGATGAACCCGACCTATGGGGGCCGCGTCATCGAATCGCCAGCACTGCACTAATCGAAAAAGGCCGAAGGACCGGCTGCATCACGGGCCGCGGACGCAGCGCGCGAAGCCGTTAATCATCTGACCGGTCCCCGGGCTGACGTCGATGCGACCGTCGTAGAACGTCACGTACCAGGAGCGGCTGCCGCTACTGCTGGTCGACACCTTGGTCGCAGAAATCACCAAATGACACTGATCGTTCAGCCAAGGGTCGGTGTAGCAGCCTTCGTCACCCAAACCTTCCTTCATGACACACCCACCGCAGGCCGGTTCCAACCAGCACGTTTCCTGCCAGCAGGTGTTCGTGACGCCACACGCCCCTCCGGTGGTCGTGGCCGCACACCCTTGGATGATTTTGCGCAGTTCGTCGATGCTGGCCAGCCGCCAGTCGGCGAAGCCACCGGCAATCAGTCCATTGCAGATCGTCAGCGCGGTGTTCGTCGTCGTGGCGGAGAGGCTGCTGCGATACCACGATAACCCGGTGCGCGTGTCCGTCAACGTGCCGTCGCAGTTGTCACGCATGCCCAGTGGGCTGACCAGGTACTCGCATGGCGGCCCAAGATCCGTAGGCCCTTCGTCCTCGGAACCAGGGTCAACTCCCTGGCCAGGATCCACACCCGCTCCAGGATCCACGCCCGCTCCAGGATCGACGCCCGCTCCAGGATCCACGCCCGCTCCAGGATCCACGCCAGCACCCGGGTCGAACGGCGTGCCGTCGTCCAGCACCTGGCCTGAATCGGAGTAGTTAACGTCGAACGGCACGACCGCTAGGTCGTCGGATGCCACCTCGTCCGATCCGTTACCGCTACCACCGCAAGCCAGCAGTATCGACACCGCCATCGCCATCGCCAAAACTAATGGAGCATCCCGTCGGCACATGAGTCACACCTCCTGACGGCCGGAATTATAGCGAAATGCAGCAAAAAATCGAGCCACAACGTACACCCAAATCCACCGGCTGCATCAGCGGGACTTGGTCCGGGTCGATGCTTGGGACGT
>CAZHDQ010000812.1:0-1551 GCA_964531595.1 uncultured Anaeromyxobacteraceae bacterium | reverse complement strand
AGTCGGCGACGTCGGCGGTGTTCACCACCACGCGGTCGCCGTCCTTGCCGAAAATTTCCGTCGTAGGAATGCGTTCCATGTTTTACTCCTCGGCAGGAGGCGCGTTCGCCACCTGCACCCAGTCATTGGTCGTGGTGCCCTTCGCGATCCAGACACCGTTAGTTCCCTCGCCGGCACCTCCGACGAGGATGTCGCCCACCCGGCGGGGCGTGTACGCCGTCGCGGTCGTGGTGGCGTTCGTGTCGCTCTGCGCCGTGTCAGCCGCGATGCGCGCGGCCGTCTCGACACCGATGGCCGCAGTGCGGGCGGTGGACTCGGCGGCGCCCTCGTAGAACCCGCCACCAGTGGGCAGAGCCTGGTCGGGAAGGGCCATTACGAACATGGCCGTCACAACGACAGCGCAAACCAATATTCCGATTGCAAACTTTTTCATCTGTCAGAACCTTTCTGGTTCGCGGGCGGGAGAGTCGCAACTTCTCCCGCCCGCTGGGGGGTGGGGGGATTAGCCCGCGATCAGGCAGCCGCCGTTCGGCTGGATCACGCGGGCGCCTACGAACACGTCGAACACGACTGAGTCGGCCAGCGTCACGATGCTGGAGTCCTGGCTCACGCGCACCGAGATGCCGTTGTAGCTCTGGACCGTGCTGCTGCCGCCCATCAGCGGCTCGGGCGCGACGATCGCGCCGGCGATGGCGTTCGGATGGAAGGCCACGTTCATGTAGCCAGCCGCCTCGAAGGTCAGCGCCGCGCCGTCGCCGGGGGCGGCCTGCAGTGCCGGGTAGACGGTCAGCGAGGCTGCGTTGTCCGCGATTGCGGCGTCCTTGCGGACGACATACCGGGTGGTGTCGCCGGCCAGCGTGAACACCGTGCCCGCGTAGATCGTGCCGGTGGTGCTGGTGATGCCGTCGATGTTGAGCGTGGTCGCGCCGACAGCCGGAGTGCCGTTGGTGACCACAGACCCCGCGATGTCGTTGGCGGCCGCCGAGCGGCTGAACGCGCCGAGGAAGGAATCGACGACGAACTGGAACCCGAAACGTTTCCCGAGCGTGGCGTCGCGCAGCGCGGCCGGCCCGTCAGTCCCGTAGTCCTGCGAGGTGAACGCGGCCAACTGGATCAGGCTCTGCTCGACAGTCGTGTCGCAGAGGCACACGCGCCCGCTTTTCGCCACCAGGGCGTCGTTCAGCGCCTTGTTGCCGGCGGCGATGTGCGCGACCGTGCTGGGTCGGTTGGCGACGCTCCCCGCGAGGTTCGCGCGGAACACCTGCATTTGCTTCGTGAAATACTTGTCGATGCCCTGCCCGAACGACCGCATGATCGGCGTGGTGATCAGCCGAGTGAAATCGCTCAACTCAAGCGATTTCTGTTTGGACGTCAGGTCAACTCGGTGGTAGTAGTGCTTCTCCAGCGTCAGGTCGATCTCGGTCTCGACGATGCTCGTGGCGCTCGTGGTCCCGCTGAATTCATTGGGGTCGTCAAGCACGGGCGGGACGGTGACTTTCATCGAGTCGCCGATCTTGTTGCCCTTGAACTTGGCTTCCTTGTCCCGCGTGA
>CAZHDQ010000811.1:0-1551 GCA_964531595.1 uncultured Anaeromyxobacteraceae bacterium | reverse complement strand
TGATCTGGATCGGGCGCCCCCAAATGAGCAAGACACTCAAAGAACTCGGGTTTGATATGCACAGCACAGGGTTTCTTAAAAACCCTGACTCCAGTGGCTTGTTCCTGCATTACCTGAATCTGGACATGGAGCCCGTTCCAATTGGCAGTGGCGGTGTGCTGGCACGCACCTCTCTGCTGTACCGCGGCGACAAACCATCTGATCCGGTTCGCGACCCGTGTTACTCCGACCCCGAACACCAACGGAAAGTGCGTGATGCCATTCTGGAAGCAGCTCGGAAGGGCCGTTTCGAATACTACAACATCAAGAATCACTTTCTTCAGGACGAGGCGTTCCTGGGCAGTACAGTGTGCTATTCGCCACATTGTCTGGCTGGATTTAGGACCTCTCTACAGAAGCAGTACTCCAATCTCGAAGCACTCAATGAAGAGTGGGAGACGGCGTTTGCCGATTGGGACAAGGTCGTTCCACAGCAGCTCGAAGAGCTAAAAAACAAAGAGAACCTCTCGCCATGGCTGGATCACAAAATGTTCATGGCGGGCGTCTATGCCCGGGAATGGGCCGGCAATATCCGCACGTATCTTAATGAAGCGGTTCCTGGCAGCAAATCCGGTCTTTCCGGCACGCAAGTTCCGGGCTACGGCTACGACTGGAGCCAGATGATGAAGTACAATGATTACATTGCCTACTACGGCGGGGTTCAGCGCACGCTGGTGAATAATTTCCGGAGCGCTGCTTCTTTTGCCGGACAATGGGGCGGCGGCTACCAGCCCGCTTACCGTGACAAGGAGGCATACAACACCTGCGAAACTTGGGACAACCTGCTGCGCGGCGCTAATATGGCTATGCACTATCACGGCAATGTGATGAATGGCGACCTGAAGCCAAGCAACAACATGCTCTACTACTCCCGAACACTGAAAGCGATCAAACGCGGTCCTGGACGGCTTTGGCTCACTGCCGAGCCGGCGTATCGGCAGATCGCCATCCTCTATTCGCAAGCCTCGCTTTTCTGCGCCATGCAAAGCGTCGGTAAAAACGAATGGCAAAACGCGCAGACCGCCTGGGAAACAATCCTTCGGGATCTCAAGCATGACTATGAATTCATCGCCTATGAAACTCTGGCGGAGCAAGGCGTTCCGGAACAGTTCAAAGTTCTGATCCTGCCGGCCGCGTTGGCCCTTTCCGAAAAAGAGGCCGCCAATATCAGCGAGTTTGTCAAGAACGGCGGCACCGTCATTGCCGACTTTGCGCCCGGTCGCTACGACGGACACGGCAAGCGCGTTGAACAACTCGCCGCGCTTTTTCCGTTGAACAGGGGCGAGATCGCGCCCAAAAAAGAGGGGGTCTTGCGCAAAAGCGAGTCCGAAATCCCATTCAACGTGGCTACGAATTACGGCAAAGGCAAGGCGGTATTGTTAAACGCCATGACCGGCGGCTATCAGAGTGTTATTCTGGGCGGTATTGGCGGCGAGACGTCGATTGAAGGTGGCGGGGATGTCCCACTAAAAAACGCGATTGCGGAGATGGTCAAACCCCATTTGCAGGGCG
>CAZHDQ010000810.1:0-1559 GCA_964531595.1 uncultured Anaeromyxobacteraceae bacterium | reverse complement strand
ACCGGATTGGTGAAACTACGACCGCAGCATGCTCAATGATTTCAAGATCTAGAAAATTGTGACGGTGGATTACGGGGGCCCGGATAAGCAAACCCGTGCACGGATCAGAATACAGTTGTCGGTCGCTCGCCTGCCCACAGGATGGTGTCGGCCCGCATGCGGTGGTCGTCCTCGTTAGGATAGTCGACGTTGTAGTGCAGCCCCCGGGTTTCCTGCCGTGCCAGGGCGCTTTCCACGATCAATTGCGCAACCAGCGAGATATTCCGAAGTTCCGCGATGTCGGGGGTCATCACCGTCGTCAGCAGGTATTCGCGCACCTCGCGTGACAGCAAATCCAGGCGGCGACGCGCGCCGTGTAGGCGGCGGTTGGACCGAACGATCCCCACGTAATTCCACATCAGCCGGCGGATTTCGTCCCAGTCCTGGCTGACCATGACACTTTCTTCGCGGTGTGAGGGTGCGCCACGCTGCATCCAGACAGGCGGCGATACATCCTCGGGGGGATCGAAAGTGGCCACCTGACCGGTCAGATCCAGGACCGCTCGGTGTGAAAAGACCAGGGCTTCCAGCAGCGAGTTCGATGCCAGCCGATTCGCCCCGTGCAGTCCAGTACAAGCGACCTCGCCAACGGCGTACAAACCAGGTACCGAGGTCCGGCCGTCGGTGTCGGTCCACACTCCGCCGCACATGTAGTGGGCAGCAGGAACGACCGGGACTGGTTCGCGCCGCATGTCGATTCCGAACTTCAGGCAGGTCGCCAGCAAGTGTGGGAAGCGCGTTTCCAAGAAGCCGGCATCCAGATGCGTCATGTCCAACAGCACATGGTCATCGCCGGTCGTCTTCATTTCATGATCGATCGCCCTTGCCACGATGTCGCGGGGGGCTAGTTCCAGTTGCGGATGATAGCCCTCCATGAACCGCGTGCCGTCCAGTCGGCGCAGCATGCCACCTTCGCCGCGCAGGGCCTCGGACAACAGAAAAGACTTGGCCTTCGGGTGGTATAGGCATGTCGGGTGAAACTGGAAGAATTCCATGTTCGCGACCCGTGCGCCTGCGCGGTAGGCCATCGCGACGCCGTCACCGGTCGCGACATCGGGGTTACTGGTGTAAAGGTAGACCTTTCCGGCGCCACCGCTGGCCAGCACGGTCGCTCCCGCAGCGACCGGGAGCACGCGCCCGTCGCGTCGATCCATCAAGAACGCGCCTGAGATGCGTCGCCTGCCTGGGCCATCCTGCGCGATCAGGTCAAGGCCCATGTGGTCCTCAAGCACGGTCACGTTCGGATGCTGGCGCGCACGCTCCACTAAAACCTGCTCGACTTCGCGCCCGGTCAGGTCAGCGACGTGCAGCACACGGCGGCGGGAATGCCCCCCCTCGCGTCCGAAATCGAACTCGCCAACGTCGTCGCTGGGTACCTTCGAAAACGAAACGCCCTGGTCAACGAGCCAGTTAATCCGTTCCGGGGCCGCCCGGACACACAATTCGACCACGTCTTCATGGCACAGCCCTGCCCCTGCCTGCAGCGTGTCCTCCTTGTGCAGGTCAAAGCTGTCGTCCTT
>CAZHDQ010000809.1:0-1560 GCA_964531595.1 uncultured Anaeromyxobacteraceae bacterium | reverse complement strand
CGCCGCTCTCGCGCTTGATGAGCGCAGGCGGAGATGACCAGAACTCAAAGCCCTTGGGCTTGATGACCTCCGCCAGCTTGTACCACCAGCTTGTGTCGCTCGGCGGGTTGGTGTCCATGATGAGCCCGAAGCTCTTGTACTTGAACTTCTGCCCGTTCGCCAGATCGTCGGCCTTGGGGTAGCGCCCCACGCGCTCGAACGCCTTGGCGATATACCGCCACGGCAGGAAGCAAGCCTCGTTGACCCACACCCCTGTGACCTCGTAGGATTTCAAACCGCGGGCCGCGGCCTCGCTGTCTAACGCGTAGAACTCTAACGTGATCTCGACCGTCGTGCCGTCGCCTGATGGGTGAACGCCAGTCCACACGCCGCTGATCGGGGCCGTGTTGTGCATTCGGGTCTGCGGGAACCATGACAGCCAAGTCACCACCGTCGTCTTGACCAACTGCGGGAACGTGTTGCGGATCACCAGCCACTTCGACCGACGCACCTTGTCATACGGCGACGGGTACTGCGAACACGAGCGCTGCCAAATTTCCCAGCACATCCCCGACGACTTGCCGTTGCCGACGCAGCCGCGCCAGCCCTTGACGGTGGCGAAACTGTTGTGGACTGCCTGCCCGGTCGGGCTCGGTCGGTAAGTTATGATCTTCGGTGCCACGTCAAACCTTTCTTAGCGTTTTTGTTTTGACGCATATCACATTGTTGGGGCTACTCACAGATGCCCTCGTTATCCTGCCACTTGGAGCACAGTTGCCCGGCCTGTTTCATACTCCACTCCACGCGGTCCTTGTTATCGGTCGCAACTTCGTTGATCTTGGTCAACAGCTTATCCGCGAGGTCGAGCAACACCTTCAGGTTATTTTGTCGTTCAGCGTCTACGCGGCTGTCTCCAATCGGATCAACAGGTCCGGTCAGTTTCATTACAATGTCGTACAGTTCCATTTCTTCCTCCAATCCAGCCCCAACAATCGCGTCGAGGCTATTCGCTATCGCTCAAGCCTCACGCGAGGCGTTATGCCCCGCCTTCGCCAGCGCCCGAGCATCTTCAAGGGCATTGTGGGGAATGGCCGAGGTCGTCGCCGTGTCCGGCAAATCGCGGCGAACCTCAAAGGTCATCGTGTCAGGGCCAATTCTGTCGCCCGGCGCATATTCCAAAAAGTTGCAAAAGTGCGCAATGTCGCCCGGCCAGTCCGAGACGATATGCACGGCATCAAACTGCCCAAGAAACTCGGCCAGTCCGGTGCGCAAATCTGCGTCCCGCTCCGGTTGTTGCAGTAGTTGCGGCATAACATGCTCGCGCACCCACCAGCCTGGGTCATCGCAATATCGAACCCCGTACCACTCGCGCCCATCTTCGGCCACCAGCGCCATTGAAATCAGCGCCCCGTGGTATTCGTTAAATTCAGTGTCAATCCAAATTCGCACTATTGTTCTCCTAGTCAAAAACCGGCATAACACGTCGGTCAAGCGGACGGCGAAAAGGCATCGGCCCGTATCGCCTCCATGTGCCGGATCAGCAGTTCGTCGCTGTCAGGTGTCGCGGGCAGCAATGCCCGC
>CAZHDQ010000808.1:0-1565 GCA_964531595.1 uncultured Anaeromyxobacteraceae bacterium | reverse complement strand
CAGTACGGGAAGGCCAGTGAGCATCAAGGTCGTAATCGACACCAACGTGTTCCTCACAGGAGTGTTCTTCGCCGGCACTCCCGGCCGCGTTCTCGACGCCTGCTTCTTGGAGGATGTCGAGGTCATCGCTTCGCCAGAGATCCTAGCCGAATACCAAGCGGCCGGTCAGGCGGCTTCGTCCATTGTGATGCGGAGCGGGACGCTTGCCCCTTCCGACGAGAGGTTCTTCAGTTTTTGATCGATCAGGTCCAGTAGGTGGTCCGCAAGCCCGACCCTTGCCGCCATCCAGATTCGCAGCAAAACCTCGGTGTTGTAGTCCATACCTGCCGGTTCATCTCCTCGAGACTCCCACTGCGACACCACCGAGTGATTCGCCATGTTCAGCAACGTCGCAAGGTCGGCCTGCCGCATCCGAAGGTGCTTCCGAATGAACCGAATTTCTGAACCACTCAGACGAGCGGGCTTGTCGACGAGAAGCCGAAATGCTGCCTCCTGTAGATGCCGAAGGTTGACGTCAGGAACCCGCTCACCTCGGACTTCCACCATCCGAACATTCACCAGCAAAACCGGAAAACCAAGTTCCATGTACAAGACGTTTTCCATGTTCAACCCTCCTAACCAGCACCAAAACGAACAACCGTCACGACCAGCATCCAGTCCTCGAAGGCCACGATCACTCTAAGCGACTCGCCGTCGATCGATTCGCCCTCGAAACAGTAACTCCAACTCGCAAGTCGATCGTCGTAACGATCTCGCCGAGGCACGTGGCGCCCCCGCTCTAACGCAGCCTCGATGTCCGGGACCGAAACGTCCCGTTCCGAACACCTCTGGCGTGCGTGCGGCAGAATCCGGTATTCACCTTTCCCAAGCGCCTGGGCTACACGGTCAACCAGATCCTGCCGTTCAAACTTCGGTGTCTTCACCAAGCCTCCGCACCGGTATCCGAAACCGGATGTTACCTACTAACACACAAAAGTTCAATACGCGTGACTGCGACGCATCATCGAGGCCGGCAGCTTTGGCCCGAAACTACAAACACCAAAGGATTGCGGCCTGCCGCGCAGCCGAACAAGCGCGTTCAGACGGAGAAGTACTCTGTCACGTCGGTTGCTTCCGCGATTCTGTGGCAGGCGGAAATACGAAGTTGAGACCAAGTCACATCCTTGCCGGTTCGCGCGGCAACCGACGCACCAAACCCGCCTCCGGCGGGACGCGGTTGCCGTTCAGGCGCAAACCGTTAGGGGGGCAAGGGGGCGCCTCATCCAGCGCCCTCTATCATAAATCGTAAGTTCCACGACTTGGGCTCGAAGGCTCTACTCGGCTCCGAAAATTGCGATTTGATCCCATTTTGGGAACTTGCTATCCTTGGTACCGCGAGGTGATTGCGAATGCGAGTCATCGCTCGGCGGACTCTAAAAAGTTTTTGGGAGGCTGGACACGCCGACGCCGAACAGCCTTTGAAGGCATGGTTCGCGGAAGTCAGTCACGCATCTTGGGCCTCAATGGCGGACGTCAAGGCTCGGTATCGACACGCGAGGGTGGTGGATTCCGAGCGGGGGGAGTTA
>CAZHDQ010000807.1:0-1570 GCA_964531595.1 uncultured Anaeromyxobacteraceae bacterium | reverse complement strand
AGCAACTGAACTGGACCAATCCCGACGGGGCTATCCTAAATCGCCAGGTTTCAGTAGGCTTTCCGTCGGGATTTTTGACCGCTGAGGGGCTTTCATGACGAATTGGCGCTGGATTGGGGTGTGTCTGTCTGTCGTCGTCGGCTTTGGATGCTCGGCTTCCAACGATTCGGGAAGCGATCCGGGGCCGGATGTGGGCGCTCTTGTCGATGTGGTTGAGGACGCTTCAGAAGTCGATGCCGTTGACCCGGGCGTATCGGACGCGGACGTGTCGGGCGCGGACGTAGCGGATTCGTCCGGGGGCGATGACGGCAACGCGTTGGCCGAAACTACCGAGGAACCCTGGGACTACCGGTCGCCGTGGATTCCACCCATTGAGGAATGGTCCGATTGCCCGTCCATGGAATTGAATGGCAGCCAGACCCTTAGCGATAAGGCGGCCTATTACGATTGGATTGTGCCACGGTTGCACCAGGTCCCGGCGACGACTCCGGGGCATGAAAGCTACTCAGTGGTGTTCAGGGCAGATTGTGACAACAACGTGCCGACCACCATCGTGGACGACTCGGAATTGCCGACCTGCACGTTCCCACTGTCGGAAAACACCGGGTTGTGGACTAGCCTGTACGTGGCGTCCCAGGCATTCCGGTACGCGACGACGAAAGATGCCGAGGCGTTGGCACAACTGCGCCGAACCCTCAACGGCACATACCAGATGATGCAGATCACCGGGAAGCCGGGTCTGTACACCAGGGACTATCGAGACCCCAGCCTTCCCCAGCAATACTGCGTCGAGGACGAGGAACCGTACGCAAGTGCCCTGACTGACAACGAACGCTACGCTAGGTATATCCCACCGGATGAACAAATGAGGGGCAACCAGTTCGTTAGGGTCGATGCGGACGGGTGCTTCCTGACCTGGGACGTGTCCTTGAACGATGGGAATGGCGGCTGGGCAAAGGACGAAAAAAACTGCACCGATCCACGGTTCGCTGGGTATTGCTGGCAGAACAACGCCAGCAAGGACGAATACGCCGGCCATATGTTCGCTGCGGGGATCGTGGCGAAACTGGTGGATGATCCCGAGATCCGCGCCATGGCGGTCGACATCCTCGGGGCCGTGGGCCGTCACATGGTGGACAACAATTTCTGGATCACGGACTACGACGGCCGCAAGACCCGATACGGTTCGGCCTACGCCATGTCTCTGGATGAAATGCCAGGTTCCAACGCTATCATGGCGCTGGCGTGGCTCAAGGAAGCCGCCGTGGCCACGGGGGATGTGGGCCTGGAGGCAACTTACAACGACTGCCTGCTGCAACTTTCCGGGGAAATGGCCTGCATCGACCGGCCCCTGGAAAGCCCCAAGGACTACCGGGAATACCTGGACGACATGGGGCTCGCCAAGGGTTGCAAGTCCAACTACGACACGATTTCCATCGCCATGCTGAACTACTTCAATCTGGTGTGGTTCGAGCAGGATGCGGGCCTTCGGGCAACCTACCGGGAAAAGATGCGGGCGGCGTCCAAGGGGGGGCCTTTGGCAGCCAGGGACAAGTGGGACGAGGGGGAC
>CAZHDQ010000806.1:0-1575 GCA_964531595.1 uncultured Anaeromyxobacteraceae bacterium | reverse complement strand
GATTTCGTACACGATGCCTCCCGGTATGTGGGACATCCCCAGGCTAAGATTCCAAAGTCTTTCAATAGATTAAAAATTCTAGCACGGCGCCTTCCAGAAGGAAACGTCCAGGGATTTCGAAACCTCCGGGGCTAGTTGGAAATGGCATTTTTCGGTGGGAAACCATTGATCGATTCAGGCTTGGTGCCCGGGGAGCCGGGCGAGAAAAATCAGGTAATCACACAGTAAACGAAGGTTTTCGTGTTTGCGCCATCGGCAGGTACCCTAGAATCCGACCTTGATCCCGCCGTACACGGTCCTGGGCGCGCGGGGGCCGTAGACGTAGCTAGAGTCGCGTTTGGCCCCGGTATCGAGGTCGGATTGGTACGAATGTAGGATGTTTTTAACTCCGGCATACAGGGTGACCGCGACCTCTTCACGCACCTCCCAGCGGTACGCGATGCTGATGTCCCAGTCAAAGAACCACGGCGAACGCTCCAGAACCGGTACGGGCGACCCGTCGGGGTTTCGCGGTACGTTGCCCTCGTAGTGGGGCACGTCCATCGGGCCCGTGATGTCCAGCGATGTCGAGACGTCCAGGCCTTTGACCGGCTTGATCGACGTGCGTACGAAGCCGTACATGGCAGGGGTCCGGAACAATCTGCGACTGGCGAAGTCGGGGTCGGGCCGGTTCCGTCGTGTCTGTTCCAGCGTCAGCCCCAGGTCGGCCGACCACAGGTCGCGGTAGTTACAGCCGAATGATGCCTCGCTGCCATAGACCATGACCTGGCCGCCGTTCGTTCGCAGGAATTCGATCTGGTCGAGTGTCGTCGGGTCGTCGCGCTCCTCCGACTGGAACAGGTCAGTCAGCACTGTCACGAATCCGCTGACCCCGCCCTTCAGCCGCCAGCCGTTGCCGACCTGCCCGTCGGCAGCAATTTCCTGTGAGACCGAGTAGGAGCGTTCGACCTTCAGATCCGGGTCGTTGCGGACAATCTGGCCCTCGCCGCCCATGATCGTGACATGCAGATCCTCGTCGAAGACCTGGGGGGCGCGGAATCCGGTGGAAAAGGCGGTGCGCAAGCGCAGCCAGGATAGGGGGCGGAACTGGAGTGCCAGACGCGGGCTGACGATTGGCTGCTCGACCTCGCTGTGCTTGTCCAGCCGTGCGCCGACGACCCATTCGCCCCAGTCCGCGAACATCCAGTTGTGCTGCGCGACCACGCCAACGTCCCAGTACAGTTCATCGATTTTACGATTGTAGCCGACCATGTTGTCCTGCAGGTCGTCGGCCTGGAACTGGGTCCCGACCGTCAGCAGGTGCTCGCCACGTGCCGTGAAGTTGTGGGTGTAGGTTACGTCCGCCAGGTGCATGAAGTTTCGCGACCTGCCATACGCCCGCATCGCGGCGTCTTTGGTCGCTACGGCTTCCATGTAAGCGGCCCAGGTTTCGTCGGTGAAGTCCGTCGGGTCGGCCGGCAGTAGGTCGCCGGGCACGATGTCCCCGCCCGCGCCGTAGTAGGAATCGCGCTCGGTGTACGCAAGGCTGTAGCCGATCTCGTAGGCGCCGCGTCCCACGTGGTGCTTCCAGTGGAG
>CAZHDQ010000805.1:0-1579 GCA_964531595.1 uncultured Anaeromyxobacteraceae bacterium | reverse complement strand
GCGGGGGGGGTATCTGGAGCGGAGCCGGCCACCCCGACCGGACCCCTCACCGGATTGGTGAAGCAACGACCGCAGCATGCTCAATGATTTCAAGATCTAGAAATTTGTGACGGTGGATCACGGGCACCTGGCGGCTCTGCGGCCTGCCCTCCACATGGATGAAGGTCCCTACACGCCAGTCGATCCGTCGCGTTGAATGTGACTTCCGGTTCCACTATGCTCGGCACGGATACGAAAACTTGAGAAGACGATAATGAATCGCACCGCATCCAGCCGGGACTGCTTCTCCGGCCCGCTCCACGGCCGGGGCATGACGCGGGTGGCGCAATGCTTGGTGATCCTGGTCCCCTTAATCGCTTGCGGGTCCGCGCCCGCCGATGAACCCGCCAGGTCCGTGAACTTCGCCCAGTTGCCCGAAGCTGCGTCATCAGTCCCGCCACCCGAGGCGGCAGCAGCCAGTGACGTGACGTCGCGGCCGTCCGCAACGCCCAGGCCGGGACTTCAAACAAATGGAAGCGGTCGTCGCGACGGCCAAGGCCCCTCGCTGGGTGAAACGTGCCACTGGTCCACGGCGGACCTCTCCGAAATCTCGACCGACCCCACCTACGGATACTCGCGCTCCAATTCCATCAAAGTGGGAGGCCCGGTCGGGGGCCCGGCCGCCCAACGACACTATCTGCGCGCCCTTCGCGGGCCGAGGGGCGAAACCATCGCCTTCGAACGCACGGGGTCCGGCGCCCAACTCGACGTCAACGGCGTCCCGTGCGAGGGCATTCTCGACACCTACCGCATCACCTACCCAGGCCAAACCGCACCTGTCGAATTGTTCCTGAACATGTACGAATGCGGCCTGCTGCGCATCCCCGTCGGGTTCACGCCGGCACCAAAATCCCAGCCGACTGGCCATAAGTAGGGCCGACGACACCTTGGCGCCCGATGCCGGCGTGTCAAACCGGACTACACCCCTCGGGATGCCTCCATGATGCACGCGTGATGGACCACCACTGGGAAACGCGCCGCCGCCACCCTTAACACATCGTCGTCGAATGACCCGTCCTGCAGCCAGACCGCTTCCACAGTGGCCGGGTCCAGATGTTCAAGGATCCGGCGGGTCACCGCAGGGGGCGTCACCAAGTCGACAACATGGATCGGACCGGGCACCGACGCGAATTCGGTGTAGCCTGGAATGCCAGCCAGCATCCCGCCCTTCGGGTTGACTGGGAACACACTGTAGCCATGCGCGGCCAAGGTCTTCGTAATGATGAACCCGTACTTGCCGGGGTCGTTTGATGCCCCCACGACGGCGATACGCGTAGCAGGCGACTTGTCCTTCAAGCGCGCCAAGACGGCTGAGGGAATAGGATTTGTCATCGGTTCCTCCATCAGGCATTACCTTCCAGCGGCTCAAACCGCGCCGGCACGTGCCGCAGTTCGGTGCGCCGCTTCCACAACTTGTAGATCGCTGGGTAGACCAGCAGTTCCATCAGGAACGACGTCACCAACCCGCCGATCATCGGCGCCGCCACGCGCTTCATCACGTCGGCGCCTGCGGACGTGGACCACATGATCGGCAGCAGGC
>CAZHDQ010000804.1:0-1582 GCA_964531595.1 uncultured Anaeromyxobacteraceae bacterium | reverse complement strand
CGTGGGCGCCCGCACGCGAAAACGCCCCGGCCGGCGACACATCGGTAAACGCCCCAAACCCCAACAACCAGCGCGGCGTCAGGAAAGCCTCGGCACCGATGCGACCGTTAAAGAATCCGCGCGAATTGGTACCGGCGTACGGCCAGGGCACCGTGTAGTCGGCATCAACAGCCACCGAGAACACACCCGGCTTCTCCCACCCTACTCCCAGCGTCATCGAAAACGGCAAGACAAAACCAACACTTGACGCGTCATCGACAGGCTCGTCCACGATCGACGGCGCCAGGTTGCCCTCGTCGTCGCGAGTGCTGGTCGCCTGAAAACTCCCCTCGGCGCGCCCCCAGACCCGCAGGGCCGGCAGGCGCAGGGCCAGACCCAACCGCAGCCCCGACACCGGCCGCGCCTGGACGCCCAGGTGGACAGCCAAACCGATCTCGGTCCCCGACGCATCCAGATCCACAGTGCCGAAGTCGGTCCCCGCCGCCGTCGCAACCGACGTCGTGAAAGCCGCCCTTGCATCGGACGACGCGTACAGCCCAAAGAGCGAGGCACCCACAGCCCACTTTTCACCAATCCGCATGCCCCACGACGGACCGATGTAGTAGACCTGCTGCGCGGTGGACAACGCGAAACGCTGGTGGAACGTCCCCGCGGCCTCCTGCGAATCAAACCTGCTGCTGCGCGCAAACTTTTCGGCCACCGGGATGAACACCGAAAACGCCAGCGCGTGCCTCAACTCCGGATCGCCGCCGGAAACGCCCCTCTCACGACCCCCAGCGCCCCCTTGCCCGGGTTCCGGTTCCCAGCCACCCAGCTTGCGAACGTATGTCATCGACGAACCGACGATCTGAAACGGGTTCGCAGAAAACCCACTGTCAGTCACCCCAGACGGGAGCGTCGTCCGCAGCATCGTCGGGATGCGCATCAGGTGGATGGCGTAGGCACTGGCCGACACGTCCAGCGACGACCTTGTCACGAATCCCAGCCCCGCCGGGTTGTACCAAGCAACGCCCGGGTCGTGTCCCATCGCGGTGAAGGCCCCGCCCATCGCGGCTGCTCGCCCCCCGATCGGAAACGTAAAGCCGTTGCCGGCCTGGACCAAACGGTCCGACAGCAGCAGCGTGGCAAAGACCGCCAGCATCAGGACACCGGCAAAGTTCCGCCGCATCCAAGATTCCTTGTCTAAGCAGATTGGGAGATTGTAGCCCAGCTTCGCCGCCGGAGTCACTCGCGCCGCGGCCCTTACCGCCCCTTGACGGCCTTTCGCGCCCGGCGGGCCGCCAGATCCTGAAGGATCATGTCCAAAAAAACCAGTGCGATGCCGATTGTGATCCAGGCATCGGCCAGGTTGAAGATCGGCTACGGATTGAACGGAGGAAACCCCAGATCAACGCGGATGAAGTCGACGACGCCGGGCCGCCCCATGATGCGGTCGACAAAGTTGCCCAGGGCCCCAGGGACCAGCAGCGCCATCCCCCACAGACCCAACCGATTCTTTACGGCGTCGATCCGGGAGTACAGGTACACCAGCACCGGCACCATCACGACGGTGAACAACACATAGAACCAGCGCGTCGGAAAG
>CAZHDQ010000803.1:0-1582 GCA_964531595.1 uncultured Anaeromyxobacteraceae bacterium | reverse complement strand
GGGACCGGACACAGCCCAGGGGCCGCTGGATGCGCCAACGGTCGTGTTGCCCAGCGGGAGCGGTGTGGCGCTGCTGGACGTCAGCGGCGTGGGCGATGATGTTATGATCGACCCAAACTCACCGATTTTTCGTGATACCGGTAAGAAAGACAAGCAGTTCAATATCGTCAAAAAGTGGTGGTTCTGGGCGGCACTCGCGGTTGGCGCAGGGGCCGTTGCGGGCGTGACCTACTGGGGAGTCACCTCAACCGGATCAGACGAAGGCAAGGGGCCGACCGGCCGGTTGAACATCACGCTTAACGGCGTGCGCTAACCGCTCGTGGTCGCCCGGGAGACGTGGCGGGTATGGTGTCCCGGGACGTAGTAGCGCACGGAAGGGAAAGCGTTGAGTGACCAATCGAATCCGATCGGCGAGGTTCCCCCGTCTTCGGGTCGCCCCAGGCAATTCGGTAAGTACCTTCTTCTAGAAAAGATCGGTTCTGGGGGGATGGCGGAAATCTTCAAGGCCATTGCTCGCGGTGCTGGTGACTTCCAGAAAGTCATGGTCATCAAACGGATTCTGCTGAACTACTCACGCGATCCGACGTTCGTCCGTATGTTTCGCGACGAAGCACAGATAACGGCGCCTCTGCAGCACGCCAACATCGTTCCGATCTTCGAGTTTGATCAGGTGGAGGGGCAGTACTACCTGGCAATGGAAATGGTCCACGGGCGCGACCTCCAGAAGGTCATGGCCAGGGCGAACAAGCTGGGCCGGCCTATCCCAATGGACCTGTGTCTGTTCATGCTGGGCGAGGTTTGCAAGGCGCTTTGGTATGCGTACAACGCGCGGGACGTTTACGGAAACCTGCTGATGATCATCCATCGGGATGTTTCTCCGTCGAATATTCTGGTTTCGTTTGAGGGCGAGGTGAAGGTCACGGACTTCGGGGTAGCGAAGGCTGCGACTCAGTCGGCAAGCGAGCAGGGCGGCGTCCTGAAAGGAAAACTGGGATACATGTCGCCGGAACAGGTCGTTGGCAGCGAACTGGACCATCGATCCGATATCTTTGCGCTGGGCATTATCTTGTTCGAGTCGCTGACTCTGAAGCGGCTGTTCTTGGGCAAATCAGACATACAGACACTTATCAACATCAGGGACGCGGACGTCGAGAAACGGTTGGTTCGACATCCTGAGATTCCCGAAGAAATCCAGGACATCCTGCGTCGAGCCTTGGCCCGCGAACCTGACAGGCGATACCGCAGCGCCAACGATCTGCTCATTGAAATCCAGGACTGGCTATTTGCGAAAAACCGGCGGGTAGGGCAGGCGCAGGTTGCGACGTACATGCGGGAACTGTTCCCCGAGGAGGCGGACCAGGATTTATTGCCGCTGGGGATCGAAGACAGCGGCGAAAACCCGGTCGGTGACACGTCAGTTCGGAAAAGCCCGCCTGAGCTGGTTCATGCGGTAACGACGGCGCCAGAACGCGTGGCGCCGATCAGCGCGTCGAGATCCGATAAGGAAAAACCCGTGGTGGACGAAGGTGGGCGGGCCAGCCTGTCTGCGGCCACCTTCAAGATACGGGATTTCAACGGGGTT
>CAZHDQ010000802.1:0-1592 GCA_964531595.1 uncultured Anaeromyxobacteraceae bacterium | reverse complement strand
ACGTCCCAAGCATCGACCCGGACCAAGTCCCGCTGATGCAGCCGGTGGATTTGGGCCACACACCCCGATTTGATTGCACCGTATCAACTGATTACACTCTGGGCAGTCCGGAAAACCGGGATGCCACCGGCCCGCGTTAGCCAGGAGGTTTCCGATGCGCGCGCTCCGCTTCCTTTCCGCCGTGGTCGGGCTTTCGGTCCTGCTGGCCTCAGCGTCTTCCTCGGCCGAGGTATTGGAGTCCGACATCGTCCTGATTGAGGATCCGGGCGGCGAAATTACCGCCCACGCTGCGGCGCCAAACGACTATCTGGGGCGGGTTTCGTGCGCGATGCGCAAGGCCGGGTACGTGGACCGCTACAACGCGATTTTCGTGTACTCGGTAATTCCCCTCGGCATGCTGGCCGGCACCCAACAGGGCTGGCCGGTCCTCCAGGTCACCAGGGGTATCGGACGCGACAAAGGTTGGAACACGTCTCCGGACTTCTGCACCCAGACCGGCGTGCTGCGCCAGGCCGTGAAGATGGGCTACATCGGCACGATGCCCGAGGACCCCAACACGCGCTACACAGGCATCCCGGGATTCGCACTGTCAGGCATCGAACTGGTCGCCCACGAGTTCGGCCACCAGTGGTTGGCTTCGATCACGTTCGACAAGGGCGACGGTGCAGGCAAGCATTGCTATATCCGCGGCTGGGAAAAAGTCACAGAACCAGAACCTGGACATCAGAAGTGCGATGGCATGCCAACCAGCGGTTACAACAACCACTGGTCCTACTATTTCAATTCAGGCTCCGTCATGTACGGCAGCATGATCGATGACCTGGGGAACGGGAAGTTCAACCTCTTCTATAAGGACCCGAAGTACAGCCAACTGGATCAATACCTAATGGGCATCCGCAGCCCGGACGATGTGGATCCAATGTTCCTGGTCGACACCGGGAACAACACGGGGTCCGCCGCGTTGCCCAGCACTTTGACGTCCGGCGGCAAGGTGTTCGAAGGCACCCGTGTCGATTTCACGATCAACGATGTGATCCGCGCCGAGGGCGAGCGCAAACCGACAATCGACCCTTGCCACTGGAAGGGCGTCACGGTCGTGTTGTGGAACCAGGACTACAAGTACTCGCCACAGATGCTCCAGAAACTGGCACGGTACGCCAACCGATGGGAGGAATTCTACGATTGGGCGACCGACCACAACGGCTCGTTCGACATGACGATCGATGGGCGCGGCCACGGCACAGTGACGTGTCCCAACCCCTACAACCCACCACTCGCCGACGGTATGGAGCCGCCGGACGAGGGCTCTTTTGCAGATGAAGCGCTCCCTGACCCAGGCACAACGGCCGATAAAGTCGGCACTGACCAGCCAGGTCCACCCGACTGGAGTAACATCGATTTTGGCCAAGCAAATCCCGGCACGGTGCGCGACGGCGTAGGCGATACTGCGGGCGCCTGGGACGCGTTCCTTGGCGACGTGGCGTGCTTCCCGGGCCAGTACCGCTGCCAGGGAGACACGGTCGTCACGTGCGCCCAGGATGGTTCCGGATGGATGGTAGTCCAGCGTTGCGCCGACGGCGGTTACGTCTGTC
>CAZHDQ010000801.1:0-1597 GCA_964531595.1 uncultured Anaeromyxobacteraceae bacterium | reverse complement strand
CGACCAGTCGGTCCTTTGCACACTCGACCGCCTTGTGCCACAACGCCACCCTGCGACCGTCGTCTTCGCAAGCCGTAGCCGCCGCCAGCAGGATGTCCAGCAGGGCCTGCCACGCACCCGTTTCCTCGGCCAGCATTTCGACCTGGATCAGCAGGGATTCGTCGTCCGGGTCGATTTCTAGCGCCTTCCCGAACCATCCCAGCGCCGTCGTTCCTTCGCCCAACCTGGTCATCCAGACTTCGGCCAGCTTCAGCAATGTTTCCTTGCGACGATCCGGGTCCTCGACGGCCGACAGCGACGATTCGTAGACCGTCGCCAAGTCACCGAACGCGCCAGTATCCAGATAGATCGGCTCCAGCATCTCCAGGATGCGATCACGGTGCTTGCCCTCGTCGAACATGCGCCGCAGTTCTGCCACAGCTTGCGGGTGCGCCGGCTGCAAGTACAGCACTTCGGCCCGCGCCTCCAACGCTTCCAGGGTCCGCCCGACCTTCGATTCACTGACTGCACCCAGCCGCAACAGCAGCGCGATTTTTTCGCCCGTGTCGATCACCGCATCGAATTGCGCCCGCAGGATGCGAATCTGGTCATCCCAGCGTTCCATTTCGCCGTACAGCAGGTCCAGTGCCGTCAACGCAGGCAGATTATCGGGATAGTCGGCCAGGACGCCCTCGAACGCCTTAACTGCGGCCTCCCTGTCGGACAGTCGGTCGCGCTGGACTGCGCCGGCCCGCAGACGCAGTTCCAGCGCCTCAGGCATCCCTTCGATATTGCTGGCGGCATTCAAAAGGAGATCTGGTACGTCATGCCACATATCGTGGGCCTGGGCCAGCGAGTCGATATGTGCCAGCACGTCGCGGTTCAACGGATCCGCAGTGAACGCGCGGCCGTAGCATTCGAAGCCCCGCAAGGGCTCCGCCATCTTCTGTTCGGCAATCCCGCCCATCGTCAATAGCTGACTGACCTTGCGGGCAATGTCGGACTCGCGCCCCGTCAGCACCTCGTACACGATGTAAAGACGCTGCCATTCGCCACGCGCAGAAAGGGTCGGCTCCAGCACCCGGAAAGCCGCGTCTGCCGATTCGTCGGCCCGGACCATGCCTTCGAGCGCGTCGACGGCATCGTTGTTGTCCGGGTACTCGGCAATCACCGAACCGTACGTATCGATGGCCTTCAGCCCGTCAGCCAGTTCCTTTTCAAGCAGTCGGCCCATGCGGAACCGGATCGTCAGCCGATCCTCGCCCACAACCAGATCCTGCGTCCGCGCCAGGATGTCGTACTGGTTCGACCAGTCCTCCATCGCCCCGTAGAAGCGGTCAAGCGTTTGCAGTGCATCAACATCCGTCGCGTCGACCGCGAGCACTTCCAGGAACGTCTCGACGGCGTCCTGGTTCGATCCCAACTGCTCGTGTTGAATCAGCCCCTGCTTCTTTAGCGCGGCCACTCGGGCTTGCGATGTGTCCACGACGCCGGCCTTGCGTCCAAGCACCTCGACCAGGTCGACCCACCGCTCGCCCTTTTCGTACAGGGCTTCCAGTGCCTCGATCGCCCGCAGATTCGCCGGATCCAGGTCCAAGACCCCGGTATAGCAGTGAAT
>CAZHDQ010000800.1:0-1599 GCA_964531595.1 uncultured Anaeromyxobacteraceae bacterium | reverse complement strand
CGACCCGGACCGGGCAATCCAGGCATCAGAGGTCTACCTGCGCTACCTGGCAGCAGGCCCCCTGGCGGCCCGACACAATGCGATCAGCACGTACGTCGCGGCCAAGGCATGTGCAGGGGCACTGCTGGAAACAGGCCCCGAGGCGTCCGGGATCGCCCTGCTCAAGCGGATCCTTGCGACAGGCCACAAACTGGCCCGCCCATTCCCGATCTACCGAGCCCAAATCGACCTGGTACAGGCCCGGCTGTTCCTGCTGACAGGACGCCGTGACACGTCACTCAAACTGGCGAGTCGCGTACTGGCCACCACGAATGGTTTTCAGCCCGGAACGCTGGTGGCGACCGAAGCCGCGATGCTGTCCTCGTCGCTAGCCGGAGGCCCCGAGTCCCCGGACGGACGCCGCCTGCTTCGCCAGGCTTACGAGAACCTGAAATCGGCCGACCACTGCCTGCCGTTGAAGCGCGGCCTAGCCAGGGAACTGGGGGAAACCGTCGCGGGCGAGGACGAGTCTGAACGGGTGGCCTTTGAACTTGCAGCGACCCTGCGCATCCCGATGCCCCGGCAGAATCCCGCTCCCATCCCGATGAGCCCGCGCACCGGAAATACCGAGAGCGCCCTGGAGTTGTTCGAATGGACTCACGCCTCGCTGGCCTCGGTGGTGCGCGGCGAGGCACCGCTCGACGCACTGCTGCACCCGATGGTCCGATTCGCCGCGGTCGATGTTGGCCTGCTGTTCCGGTTCGACCGCATCACGGAAAGCCTGACCCTGCTTGCCTCCAGCCCCCACCAGGGAATGCCCGATGCAACGCGGGAGGACCAGATACGCAACTGCTGCATGCGGGCGATCGATTCCATGGCCCCGGTGATCGAAAACAGCCGGGTATCGACCGATGGCCGGTTGCGGGGGTCTCGCGCCGCGTTCCCAATCATCCGGGCTGGATCACCCGAATTGGTGCTTTTCCTGAGCAATCGCAGTACGCCGGGCCTGATCGACGATGCGAAGGCGCGGCACATCGAGACACTACTCCATGTGCTCGACGTCGCGGTCGCGGTGGCTGCAACCGAGAATGCACCACCGGCATGACCCCGTTCAGTACCCAATCCTGTACAGCAGTCGACTGAAGAAGCGGTTGGCAGAGGTCGGCTTCTCGCCGGTTCTCACAAAGAATGCCCGACGCAGCGGCACGGTGAGCACCCGCGCGAAACGCGTAACACCCGAGCCCGGGCGATCTGGAAACGCGGCAGGGTCCATGTTCGCGCAAGCCATGTAGAAGGCGTTTCCGAAGGCGTGGTTCGCATCCAGTGCATCGTTTGCGAACAAAGCTAGTATCGGCGGCACGTTGAGCCACGGTCGGTAGGGCGTTGCGTCACCATCCAGCCGGATGCGTGGCTTTCCGAAAGCGTCAACGGCCAGACGCATGAATGGACTGATGCGCGGGTCCAGCCCCATCAGCGTCGCCCCGACCCAGTCCACCGCAACCAGATCCGCGCCGCCGATCATGGTTCGCGTCATTTTCGGGGCAAGACACGCGAACACGCCGAAACGACCGTCCGCAGAAGCCCAAGCATCGACGATCCCAAAGTGGACCGGATATGCCT
>CAZHDQ010000799.1:0-1600 GCA_964531595.1 uncultured Anaeromyxobacteraceae bacterium | reverse complement strand
CGACCTCGCGAAGTTGCGTCTCGACAGGGCGCGGCGGGTGATCATCCTGGAGAATGGTTCAACCAACGACGGGGGCGTTCCGCCCTTGAGCATCGTCCGCGCAATCAACATGCTGTCTCGACCCACCCACTCGGACGTGATCGACCAACTGATCCTCCGTAAACCGTACCGCCATCCCGGACCACGTCATTCGGTTGTTGGACGGTGCAGGCGAAGTGGCGAGTCCAATGAACCGAGACCCCCATACACATTGCTCGAAGGCCGAGAGCAGAGTTCGACCGACCTGTTCGCACCCTATCGGTCGTGGCTTCAAGACATCCCATACCACCGGAAGGAACTCCGGTGGCTCGCCTGGGGACTGAAGGACTTCCGGTATCTTCGTCTTTTTGAGCGGCTCCTCTGGGTGGACCCTATGGGTTCCGAAATGTACGTGGTCCCCTTGCCCCGAATGAATCGCGGGGTTACATGGGAAAATCTGCGTCAGTCCGTTGCGGAACAGAACGGTCGGCACGCGGTGGTCCTGATGGGCGTCTACCACCCTTCTCCAGTCGAGCAGGACGATTCGGACACGATTTCTGATGGAACCGTCGTGATGAATCCGGAACTCGATTTCCTGGTTGAGCCCACCGACCAAGTGATTGCGCTGGCCTGGGACGAACGTCGCGTCCGTTCGGTCTTACGCAGAGCAGTCCGTCAGAACGATTTCGAACTGATCGACTAGCCCGCATCTCCGTTCTCGATAGCCGGATTTGAGGAATCTCCAGAGTCAAAGCCATCTTGATCTGCCCCACCCGCATCTGCTGGCGGTTCCCGATCCACGTCGAAATCGGTATAGCGCCCGCGACGAGCGGCGGATTCGAGGCCGAGCGCTTTCAAAGCCTGGGTCAGCGTGAAGGGCCACGGCAACGCCTGCAGCCTGGAACGGATGGTGAGGTCGTTTCCACCCCGAAGCCATTCGAATAACCTGTGCCCGAATCGCTGCGACTGCGGGCGTCCTCCAGCAACTCTGTCAGATGACCGCGTACCACTGCATGTAAGGCTGTCCGTTCGGGGTCGCGGCGCTGCCAGCGTGACGGCAGGGGACGGGCTGCCTCGCCCGGCACCCGTTCGAATACCAGCGACGGCAGTGGACGGGCGGGCGCATGGGTCCCCTGACGAGCGCACGCATCCAGGGCGGTGGCAGGACATGCTTCCACATCCCGGGATATCGAGAACGGTGCACGGACGTTTCAGAACCGAAACAATCGCCCTACTGCGCCTCGACGGCGATGCCGTCCTTGACCCGTTCGCCGGGATGCAGGATGACGGTGTCGGCTTCGGTCAGTCCGTCCAGTACCTGGGCCGTGAAGCCGTTGCGTTCGCCCAGTTGGATGGGGCGCAGTCGGGCATGTCCGGCCTCGGCCACGAACACGTGCCACTGGCCGTCGTGGCGAAACACCGCGCTGGTGGGAACTCGCAGGGCATCCGGGGTCTGCCAGACGACGATGCCGGCCTCGATCCGGAAGCCGTCGCCCAGGGCGGCCCACTGATCCCGCGGCGTGGTCAGGTCCAGCACCACGTTGACCCGCTGTTCCTCGACGCCCAGGGACGACAATCGGGT
>CAZHDQ010000798.1:0-1603 GCA_964531595.1 uncultured Anaeromyxobacteraceae bacterium | reverse complement strand
AGGCGAGCGCCTCACCGCTCTCGTTATGGAGCAGTTGCTTCTGCACAGGCCCTAAAATTCGTGGCGCTGGTATTTGCTTACGGTTCCGTCAATCCGAGTTCGCGGCGCAGCGTGTTAAAATCGAACGCCACGCCATCGGGTGAGTTTCTGAACTCCATAGTGCGGATCACACCTTCGACCTGCCTGCGCCCCTCCTTAGTGCGGATCGCCTGACGAGGCGTTTTTCCGCCAAGCGCGGGTAGGGGCTTGTCAGGCCAGGATTGATAGTGCCTCTCCAGGAACTCACTCATGGCTTGGCGCTCCACTTCGGGGGGTAACCGGACTTCCTCCTCGGCGCCAAGTCCTGCGTCCTGTGATGTAATCTGGCGAATGGCGTCCTCGTTCGTCGCGTCTTTTTGGTCAGTGCCCTCGAAATCGAGCAGACGGCCGCATTCCAATTCCAGTCGGTCCCGAAGAGCGGCATCGCGTTCGGTGGAGTTTGTTTCGAGCCGCAGGATGCTATCGGCCAGGCGCAGCGATGCGATGACGGTGTTGTCCCATTCGGCGTGCATGTCGTTTCCAGGTCGTGTCCACGACCAGGCCGTTTCGAGGCCAGTCCCGTCGTTCGCCTCGACGCCCTCGATGTGTGAAAGTGCCTGGGCCACCAAGGCCGGGTTCAGCACCCGGTACGTCGAAGTGCAGAGGACCAGGGGATGGCCGTCGGTGTTCTGGAGCTGGAGAGGTTGGGGATGGCGGGTGGATTCGGCGGCCTCCCAGTAGAGCGCGAGGAGTTCGTCGGTGCGCGCGAGCAAGTCCTTGGATCGTAGAATCTTCCTCTTACCGACGCCGAGCAGGGCCCTAGTCGCTTCCACGATCCCATCGCGTAGCTGTGGCTCGAAGGCGGTCGGCCCGACGGCCTCCAGGAAGCAAAGTCCGTCGACCTCGACCGGCTTGCCGAAAAAGACGAGCCAGGGCCGGGCGACCTCGCTCAGTGAAAGGTCGTGCAAGAACATCCGCCGGCCAAGGAGGAGGTCCAGAACCTCGACACCGCGCCCTCTGTCGACCGACTGCACCTCGAGGAACGTGAATGGCGCATCGCAGCAGGTTTCAACCCATGTCCGCAGCAGCGGGTCCTGCAACGATGCATCGGACGCATCCAGCCATTCGCGCGCTGGAGGCTGCCCGTCGGGCGTCCAATGGAAAATCGCCCAGGGGAAGAACAAATGCGCGACCACCGGATCGTCCCTGGTCATCTTGAGGCCGTCCGGCGCGAAATGCGGCCATGCCTCGTCCTTGATCCGCAGATCGAATCGCGTAACAAGTTGTTCCAAAAGGAGATCCATTCCGCGATTGGCAACGGAGCGGGCGGTCCGGATCGCCCGGTCCTGGTTTTCTTGCTTCCTTGCGCAGCACCGCTTGAACTTCAGACCGCTGCCGCAGGGGCAGGGATCGTTACGGCCGACTTCAGGCATCGGAAACCCCAAAAACGAAGGACCGAAGCGTCGCCCAGGGGGACGAAAACGTCAATATGTAACAGGTCTCCGTAATCCACCTATGTAGGTAGTTCCCATCCAAAAAGTCGGAACAATATGATCTAATTGATGAAATCTACGCAAATCTGCTC
>CAZHDQ010000797.1:0-1604 GCA_964531595.1 uncultured Anaeromyxobacteraceae bacterium | reverse complement strand
CCGGAAGAAAAGGATGCTTGGCAAGTGGGTGGCCGGGTACAGGCCCGCTACAAGGGGACAAAAAAATGATCTGTCGACGCAAGGCTTTCGTGGAAAATCCCTGTATCTGGTGGGCATTGACCCTGCTTTTGGTTGTTGGGGCCTGTGCCCACCAAAGCCCCGGTGACAACACCACGGCTGGAGAAACGACGATGACGAACGCGATCAAGGACCTTTGTCGGCAGATGTCCGCGGATCGAGTGGATGCCATGGATGTGGCGAAGTCCCTGGGCGATGTGAGCGCCGACCCTGGTGACGGCATGCCCATCCAGGTGACGACACGTACTGGACCCTTCTCAGCCGCATCGGTGGCGCGGGAATCTGACGGGCAGGTGGCCCGGGTCACCATCACCCCCTCCAAGGACAGCCTCCCCTTGGTGACCGACCTGCGTAAGGCATTCGGGAAGTACCGCCAAGCACCTATGGTTGATTGGAAACGTCCCTTGGAACTGGTCTTCGAAGCGGACCTGGCGCCGGGACGCCCCTTTGCTTGCACCTTGATCGTCGCCGTGGACGCCAAAGGCGACGTCGAAGGTGGGACAGTTCGGACCCTGACGCTGCGCCGCGACATCCGTTTGTAGTTAGCCTATTTTCACGCGTCATTCATGATGGGCCGCATACAACAGCCAGTGTAAACCCTGCTGAACTAAATAGCGTTTTGCTGGATTCACGGTGTCGGGCGGTCCAGTACCCACTGCAACAGCACGGCGGCAGCGGCCGAATCGACCTGGACGTCGCGACGACCCGCACGCCCTGAACGAACGCGTCCTCGGGGACGACGGCCAGCCTCACGCAGGCGATCCTCGGCCTCGAACGACGATAGACGTTCATCCACCAGTTCTACGAGTATGGTCGTGGCGACGCGCAGGGCCTCGGCCAGGCGAGCGCTGGCTTGGGCACGGGGGCCAACTGTCCCGTCCATGTTCAGCGGGTAGCCGACGACGATCCGCTCGACGTCCAGTTCCGCAGCGCGCCCGACCAATTGGGCCACTAGGTTACGGCCATCTCCCACAGGCACGGCTTCCAGCGGCGTCGCGAGCATACCCAGCGAGTCGCACACGGCCAGCCCGCAGCGGACGGTCCCGGGGTCGATTGCCAGGATGCGCATGCCCACTCCTACCAGATGAAGAACAAGCCACGCTGGTGAATCGCCAGCAGGTCCATCGAGATTGCCGCCGCGTAATGTACCGCCACCCCCAGCCAGAAGGACCGATGGCGGATTGCCAGGAACCCCAGTACGCAACCCGTCAAGATCGCAGCGAACGTTTCCGGCCAAGGCTTTCCGAAATGGACCATGACGTAGGGGATGACCATGATCGGGATCGCCAGATAACCGACGTAACGGTACAGCCCGAACAGGATGTAGCCGCGCCAGAACGATTCACCGCTGACGAACACCAACAGGTAGAACGCCTGGTACGCGACGAAGTCCCACAGCGGCACCGCATTGCCGACGATGATTTCCCGCCCGAAGGGGTAGCGGTGCTGGAACGAATCCAGGCTGGCGGCATAAGCGATGAAGGGGATGACCACGATGGAAGAAGTTTTGAAAGCCACTGAAGAGG
>CAZHDQ010000796.1:0-1605 GCA_964531595.1 uncultured Anaeromyxobacteraceae bacterium | reverse complement strand
GGGGCGTTGCCGCTTTGATGCTGTCCGTGGTGCGGGCAATCGTGGTAGATTTTTGCCCGCGCCGCGCGGACGGCGGGACAGATTCAGCGGTCGTAGCGACTGGCGAGGAGGCCTTATCATGACAAGCAACCAACGAAACGAGAGCAGCATCCCGCCTGCGAAGGCGATGCGATTGGCTGAACAAGTGGACTACGCGCCCGGGGCCGTCGTCAGCAAGACCTTGGCGAAGAGCCCGGCCGGCACGTTGACCCTGTTCGCGTTCGACGACGGGCAAGGGTTGTCCGAGCATTCGGCGTCTTTTGACGCCTACGTGACGGTTCTGGACGGAGTCGTGGACCTGCTCATCGGCGGCGTGACGGTTCCGGCGGTCGAGGGTGAAACGGTCCTGATGCCGGCGGATGTGCCGCACGGGCTGACGGCTCGAGGCCGCTTCAAGATGCTGCTGACGATGATCAGGGGCTAGTGGCCGGGGCGCTGCGGACCGTTAGCAGGTTGATGGGCCTCGAAAGGCACAGAAGGGCCATGACGATCGGGAAATCCATACGATCGGTTCCGTTTTCCGCCGTGGTCGCCGCGCTGCTAACGTTTGTCTTGCTGGCGATCGTCCAGGTCAAGGTGGCGCGGCCGATGCTGCTGGCCGAACGCCTGTGGGCCGGTGCCGGTTGGATCCAGGCGGTCGCGCTGGCCATGTACGCCGGGTTTTTGCTGTACCGGATGCGCGATCCGCGTCAATCGGGCGCGTGGCGCCGCCGTGCTTGGCTGCTGTTCTCGATCGTGTTCTTCGGGCAATTTCTTCTGGGCATCCTGGGCGTCGACGTGATGCTGATGACCGGGAAGCTGCACGTGCCGGTCCCGGCTGTCGTCGTGGGCGGCCCGCTCTACCGCGGCGAAGGCCTCTTCATGCCGATCCTGTTTGCGTCGACGTTGGTGCTGGTGGGGCCGGCCTGGTGCAGCCACCTGTGCTACATCGGCGCGTGGGACAACCTGGCTGCGACTGCACGCAAGCGCCCTGGCCCGCTACCCCGTTGGCGCTGGTGGGCCCAGCCGTCCATCCTGGCCCTGGTGGTCGCGGTGGCTCTGGGGATGCGTGCGTTGGGGGTGTCGGGCACGGTCGCGGCCCTGGTGGCAATCACCTTCGGTCTGGTGGGCGTCGGGGTGATGGTGCTGGCGTCCCGGCGGCTGGGATTCATGGCGCATTGCACACTGTTTTGCCCCCTGGGGTGGGTAGCAACCCGCGCCGGCCGCTGGGTTTCGCCGTTTCGTATTCGTATCCAGGCGGGTTGCGACGACTGCATGGCGTGTTCGACGGCCTGCCGCTTCGGCGCCTTGACCCGCGAGGATATCGCCGCGCGCCGTGCCGGCCCTTCATGCACGCTGTGTGGCGACTGTGTGCGGCCCTGTGCAAAGCGCGTCATCGGGTACCGGTTTCCCGGCCTTTCACCGGATCGGGCGCGGATGGTCTTCCTGGTCCTGGCAGTCAGTGTCCACGCGGTGTTTCTTGGTGTCGCCAGACTGTAGCCGAACGCTGTCCCAGGAATCGAGACTGTCGATTCGTTTCCTAAAGGACCCGTGTTAGCCTTGCGCGAAGATGCTGTGAACACCCAT
>CAZHDQ010000795.1:0-1607 GCA_964531595.1 uncultured Anaeromyxobacteraceae bacterium | reverse complement strand
CCCCGCTTCTGAAGTCCCATCAAGAGCGCCAGCACATGAGGCATTACCTCTCGCGCTGGAACCGGACCACGAGTCGCCGCAGCCAGCCCTTCCCGAACCGCCACCGGAATCCCGGGCATTTCGTCCAGGCAGGTCGCCGACGCCACCTCGGGTCCCAGTCGCAAGGTCCGTCCGGCGTCCGTGGCACCAAGTGCCGCATCAAAATCCTCGGCCTGAACCTGCTGGCCAAGGAACGCAAGCAACCGGCGCTCGCGTTTTTCCCAGAAATCGGACCACGCACGCTCACGCGCCTCGCCGAGCACCGCGTCGAACTGTCCATACCGAACGGCCCGATTCGCCTGGGCGAGGTCGACAAATCGCTGTGGTGCCTCGTCCAAACCGAGGTGCGCCGGATCGCCGCCGGCTTCCAGGTACAGTTCACCCAGCGGGAATTTGCCCACCGGGTCGCCCGCCACGATTGGGATCTTGTCGACCACGCCCTCGATGGACTTGCGCGCTTCCTCCGGGTATCCACGCTCTAGCCAAATCCGCGCCAGGAACGCCGTCGAGTCCCACAGGCAGAACCCCTTCGCGACCAGGCGTTCGAACACACGGATGGCTTCGACCAGGTTGCCCGCAGCCCCGTCCAGTCGCCCCATCACGAATTCCAGCAACCCCTCGCAGAACGGATCCCGCTTATCCAACTGGACCGACACTTCCAAAACGCGCTGCTCTAAAACACCCGCCGCTTCCTGTAACCGCTGTCGGGTCCGAGCATCCATCGAATCCGGCGACGCCACCGAATCGTCGCTGCCGAACGTTTCGGACACGGCCTCGTTCAGCGTCCAAAGCGCCATCAGGCCGTCGATCCCGCTCCCCGGACACCGCGCCCTTGCCTCCTGGAAGCCAATCTCCAACCGGTGGCGCAGCGCGGCCACGCTGACCAGAGTCGCCTCGTCCCTCGCGTTGCGGTTCAGAAAGTCCAGAGTCCAGGGAATTCGGGAATCCTTGACCCCTAGTACGGCCAGCCTCAAGGCCAATTGCAAGGCCGTCTGCACCGCAGGAAACGGCGAGCCGACCAGAAAGGATTCGGCGTCCCTTACGAATGACTCGACCTGGTGGGAGCGCACGCGGTTCGCATAGAGCACGTCCAGCAAGTGCCACGCGTTAGCCTGGACGTCCGGTTGCAGCAGTGGCAACTGCGCCAGCCAGTCTTCGTGAGCCGCCTCGATCACCCGCGTCACCAGCGCATCGGGCAGCGCCATCAGATCCACGACACGGTCGAGCGTGTCCTGCACCGCCAGAAAGAACACGCGAGTCCCGTCGACCCAACCGTCCGGCGGCAGTCCGTTTTCCGCAGCGGCGTGCAATTCATCGAGCAGGCGAATCAGTTCCCCAGATGTCGGTCCGGAATCAAGAGCCTGGACGCTTGCTTCCACGCGGGCTAGGTTGGATAGTCCTGGATAACGTTCGCGTTCAGGCATCGATCGACTGAACTCCTCGTGGGGGGGCCACGCTGGCCAGTATCCGGTGAATAAACGCGGGGGTCAATGGCGGGAATAGGGGTTCCGGTGGGTTCGGAAGCGAGGCACCAGGACCAGCGAAAAAACCAGGAACAGAAACGCCGT
>CAZHDQ010000794.1:0-1610 GCA_964531595.1 uncultured Anaeromyxobacteraceae bacterium | reverse complement strand
CGGTCAGGCAGGGCGGTTTCGGGGGGACGGCGGCCTTTCGGCTACCGGCCGCCCTCGACCTTCGGGACCAGCGTGACGATGTCGCCCTCGCCCAGGGCGGTGGACGGCCCGGCGCCCAGGCCGTTGACGCTGATCGCGTGGCCGCCGTACGGCACGTCGGCCTTGTCCAGCACGTCCTGGACCGTGGAACCGGGGTTGGCGTCGACCTCGTGGGCCGACGAGCCGAGCTTCAGGACCTTGATGCGCATCGGGGACCTCCTGTTGGGGATGGGATTGGGGGAAATGGCCTGGAGAGGTTGCCGAGCGGGGCAAGGCTTCCTTTCCATTGTTTTTATAACGCGTTATGTGGGCATTTGGTCGGCTTTGGCATGCTGATTGGAGCAGATGCCGGGCGAAACCGTTTCGCGTGGCTTGTTAGTGGTCCAGATTCCCCTGGCTCGCCCTGCGACCAACCCTCTATGGTTGCCCTCAGGCTGCGTGATGGGGGTGTCGGCGAGAACACCTCATGGGCTTGCCAGGGGATGCTCGGCCGTCATCGGCCAACCGGCGGCACGGTGGCGCGGATTCGGTCTTCAAGTTGTGCCCGAAGGTCGGCGGCGTCCTTCCACGCGATGTGGTTGTACTGCCGGGTGTCGAAGTGCGCCTTCTTCAGGTAGGTCTTCTTGCAGGTCCAGATGACGTGCTTCCCGAGGCCCAGAGCGAACCCGGCCTCGAAGTAGACGCCGCCGCGGTGGTGCGTGAAGTCGGCCACCAGCAGGCCGCAGCTTCGGATCTCGGCCAGAATGCGGTCGCAGATCTTCTCGTTGAACTGCTGCTGGTCGATTCGGAACGGCGTGAACCCCGCCGCCTTGATACCCGGGAGGAAGCCGTCCGTCCAGATGGGCGTCATGTCGTCGGCGAAGGACATCGCCACGAACGCCTTCGTGGGTACGACGGGGTGTTGGGAGCGATCCTCCTCGACCGTGGCCCATCCGTCGGCGGTCACCAAGTAGGCCTGCTCGCCGTCTTGGCCCGGCGAGGAGGCAAGGCCAAGCAAACCCTGCCGCACCAAGTGGTTCAGAATGTTCTGGAACTCGTCCGACCGACTACACCACCCCAGGGACCAGTCACGCGCGGTGTTGACGATCACGTCGGCCCCGAAGTGGCTGGACTTGTCGGCCAGGGCCTTCAAGGTCGCAATGATGCGGTCGACTACCGGCAACGGGGCAAGCCCGAGCGAGGCTTCCGGGTCATCCACGTGGGCCTGGAATAGTCGGAAGGGGTGGTGCGTGGCCTCCCAGTTGTGGCGCAGATACCCGGCCAGGAGAACCCGATGCTCCCGGGGCATGGTCCGGCTGTTGACCAGCGCTTCGTGCGTGAGGACGACTTCACCGCATGTCGGGCAAGAGACGGCACGACCCCAGTTCTTCCTGGCCCACAACACCTCCTGGGCTGGGCCTTCGCAAACCGGGCACACATTCAAGACGTCGTTGTTGTTGGTGATCATGTCGGCTCCATGCTCAGCGGCACCCTTTGGCCAGGGGCTGGTTTCAAGGCACCCAACCCGCGGGAACCCGCTCCTACTCGCAGCAGACATCAGAAGGAAGGCAGGCTGGGAGGTGGACAACGGC
>CAZHDQ010000793.1:0-1610 GCA_964531595.1 uncultured Anaeromyxobacteraceae bacterium | reverse complement strand
CCTACTGGCAGGTCGCGTCGGTTCGGCAACCGCGGCCGAAATCGCGACAATGACCATCACCGAGGAAGTCGACGCCCTGAAAACGATGGGAATCCACCCGATCCGTTACCTGGTGGTGCCGCGCTTCCTGGCGATTTCGATAACCCAACCGCTGCTGACGGTCGTTGCGGACTTGCTGGGAATCATCGGTGGCTTCGTGATCGCGATCACCTATCTTGACCTTTCCGTCAGCGTCTTCACCAACGAACTCTTGGGGGCACTGAGGGTCAAGGATCTGTTGACCGGACTAGTCAAAAGCTTGGCGTTCGGGTGGATCATCGTGTTCGTCGGCGCGCACCGCGGCTTCCAGGTTCGCGGCGGCGCAGAAGGCGTGGGCATCGCTACGACGTCCTCGGTGGTCCAGGCCATCTTCCTGGTGATAGCTGCGGACGCGTTCTTTTCGTTGGTCTTTTATTTCGGGTAACGGGGGACATGGAAAGAGACGCCATCATCCGAGTACAGAACCTGACGGCCGGCTACGGCGCCCACCAGGTACTGAACGACCTGTCGATCGATTTCGCCCGCGAACGGGTCACAGCGATCGTCGGCGGTTCGGGATGCGGCAAGAGCACGCTGCTGAAGTGTATTGTCGGCCTGCTGCGGCCCTGGTCCGGCACGGTGACCATCGACGGCCGCGACTTGACCGCACTGGACGAGGACGCGCTGGCCGACGCGCTGGCACAGGTGGGGTTGCTGTTCCAACAGGGGGCGATGCTTAATTCCATACCGGTGTCCGAAAACATCGTTCTGCCGTTGTCGGTCCACACCACCCTGCCCCGCTCGGTGGTCGACGAGTTGGTGCAACTGAAACTGGAACTCGTCGGTCTGGGCCACGTTGGCCCGATGCTGCCGTCGGAGCTTTCCGGAGGCATGCGCAAGCGCGCCGCACTGGCCCGGGCGATGGCGTTGGATCCCGATGTGCTGCTGTGCGACGAGCCCTCGGCGGGACTTGATCCGCAGACCGCAGCGACCCTGGACGCGCTGATTCTTCGGCTGAAACAGACGTTCCACATGACCGTCATCGTAGTCACCCACGAACTGGCAAGCATCGACGCTATCGCGGACAACGTGGTATTCCTGGGACAAGGCGGAACGCTGCATTTCGCGGGCACGCTGGCCGACGCCAAGGCGTGTCCACACCCGGCGGTCGCGGACTTCTTTGCGCGACGGATGCCCGAAATGCCCGTGGGAACGCGTTCCCTGCTGGATGTGCTGGAGGGACCTGCATGATCACTCGCGCCCAAAAGGTGCGGCTTGGCGTCTTTGTGACGGCCTCGCTGGCTCTGTTCGTCGGGACGCTCGTCGTCCTGGCGGGCCTCCGGCTTATCGATCATCGCGACACCTACACCGTGCGCTACCACCAGTCTCTTTCGGGCCTGGAGCCCGGCGCCCAGGTCAAATACAACGGCGTCCGAGTCGGCAGCGTCGAGACCATCCGTATAAACCCGAAAGACGTCAGCGAGGTCGTGGTCACACTCAGCCTGGAGGCCGGCACCCCGATCAAGAAAGACACGAAGGCCGTGGTCAACATGGCCGGCAGCACCGGATTGAAATTCATTGAATTGACCGAT
>CAZHDQ010000792.1:0-1613 GCA_964531595.1 uncultured Anaeromyxobacteraceae bacterium | reverse complement strand
TCCATCTTGAAGCCGATGGTGCCGGTCGGCGCCAGCAGCGTGGTCTGGGCGTTTCTGAAACCGTGCTGCTCGCCCAGCACCACGGCATCGTCCCAGGACGCCCGTGCGGCCTGCATCAAAGCGTCGGGAACCGCCTTCGCATCGATCCCCTCCAGCGCCGCCCTGTGCTTGCGGATCACCCGCATCATGGGCTCCCGGTTTTTCGAGAATTCCGCGAACGGGCCAGTCCGAGCCGCGACCCGCGCGCTCTGGGCGTAGGACTCGCCGGTCAGCAGCGCCGTCACAGTCGCCGCCAGCGCCCTGCCCTCGTCGCTGTCATACGGCAGGCCCCAGTTCATCAGCATCGCACCCAGGTTCGCGTAACCCAGTCCCAGCGGGCGGAAGCGCTCGGAATGATCGCCAATCGCCGGCGTCGGGTACGAGGCCTGGCTGACGATGATTTCCTGGGCCAGGATGAATGTCTGGACTGCGTGCCGGAACTTGTCGGTGTCGAAGGATTCGTCGTCGCGTACGAACTTCATCAGGTTCAGCGACGCCAGATTGCAGGCAGAATCGTCCAGGAACATGAATTCGGAGCACGGGTTCGATGCGTTGATCCGGCCGCTGTTCGGGCAGGTGTGCCAGTCGTTGACCGTCGTGTCGAACTGCATGCCGGGGTCCCCACAGGCGTGGGCCGCGTCGGCGATTTTTTGCATCAGGTCACGCGCCCTGAACGTGCCCATCGTGTCACCCGAGGTGACCGCGCGGGTCTTCCATTCATCGTCGGCTTCGACGGCCAGCATGAAGGCGTCGGTTACGCGGACCGAATTATTCGCGTTCTGGAAGGCGATGGAATCGTAGGCCTCGCCGCCGAATGACCCATCGTACCCGGCCGCGATCAGGGCGTGGGCCTTGATTTCCTCGTGGGCCTTGGCATCGATAAATTCCACGATATCGGGGTGGTCGATGTTCAGGATGACCATCTTCGCGGCACGCCGCGTCTTGCCGCCGCTCTTGATCGCGCCGGCAAATGAATCGAACCCCTTCATGAAACTGACCGGGCCCGAAGGATCCCCGCCACCCCGCAGCGCCTCCTTGGAGGACCGCAACGGCGAAAAGTTAGTCCCCGTACCAGACCCGAACTTGAACAGCATGCCCTCGGTTCGCACCAAACCGAGGATCGATTCCATGTCGTCCATAACACTATTGATGAAGCATGCCGAACACTGCGGGTGCGTTTCGACACCGACGTTGAACCATACAGGGCTGTTGAACGTACCGTACTGGTGCAGGATCAGGTACGCCAGTTCGTCGCGAAACGCGGACGCTTCCTTGCCTGCCGTCAGGTAGCCGCCGTCGACGGCCCAGCGCGCCAGCGTGTCTACGACGCGACTGATCATCGTACGGACCGATCGCTCGCGCCCGTCCGAGCCGAGCGTGCCGCGGAAGTACTTGGACGCGATGACGTTGGTCGCCGACTGGCTATAGGGCTTCGGAAAATCCATGCCTTCCTGGCGGAATACATCTTGGCCACCCTCGCCCGTGATCACGGCGTCCCGTTTCTCCCACTCGATCGTGTCGAAAACGTCGCCACCGGCGTCGGTGAACAAGCGTTCAAACGGGATCCGTGGCCG
>CAZHDQ010000791.1:0-1615 GCA_964531595.1 uncultured Anaeromyxobacteraceae bacterium | reverse complement strand
GGGACCGGGTCGCGCCGGGGGACGTGACCGATGTCCAGGTGAACTTCGTGCCCGACCCTTTGCGTTTCGGCGGATGCGATTGCCATGCGTATGCCGTCGTACGCCTGGAGTTCGATGCCGAGCCTGGCGTGATCGAGGTGCCTACAGTCGTCCGAGGCGCCTGTGGGCAGTCGGTGCGCTGTACGCCGCACGCGGTGGACTTTGAAAGGACGTTCCTGGACCGTCCCACGAAGCGCACCGTAGTCTGCCGAAACTTCGGTGACGCGTCGGTCGGGGTGACAAAACGAAGCCTTCGGGAGGACGCGTCGGCTGGGATGACCCTGGGCAACGGCGGCACGGATCTGCCGGTGATCCTGGCGCCGCTCGAATCGGCCTCTTTTCAGGTGCGGTACGCGCCCGAAGGTGAAGGCGAGGACTTCGCGGTGCTGGTGGTGGACACCGGCGAGGGGGCGGTCGAGGTTGCGGTCAGCGGGTTTGCCGAGGCGCGCTTTCCGCCCTGCTCTGCGGGGATCCCCCCATCGCCGCCGCCTGTCCTCGTCCGGGGCAACGCGACGATGACGCTTGAGACCGACCCAGGTCCCCACGATTTCAGCGAAACGGTCCGTGCCCGCTGGTACTACGACGAAGGGATCGGCACGATCGCGGACATCCTGATCGCCCAGGGCTGTTATGCGGATCCGGCCACGGAATGTTGGCAGGAGGGGCACCTTGCCAAGTGCAGGGAGTGCGGGCCGACGCGTACCTTTTGGCACATCCACGCCGTGCCGCACGACCAGACTGTGGATGATTGGATCCGCCGGATCGACGTGGGCGATCGGTTGGTCATCCGCGGTTGGGAAGTTGCCGAAATCTTGTTCCCCGGGGGCGCAGCGCGGGATCAGGGCTGCAACACGTTGATCGTTACCTGGGTCTGTTTCGCGGATTCATAGGCCGGTTGACGGCGTACGTCCTGCTGCGGCGGCCAGCCTTCGGGCGGCTTCGCGGGCGTTAGCGGCCTCATCGACCCGACCTTCTGCCTCGCCGCTCGCGGCAAGTCCCTGCCAGACCTCTGCGTACAACCCGGCAAGCGGCACCTCCCAGGGGCCGAGTTGTGTCGGGTGACCCTGGGCGATCTGCCGCATTGCATCGGGGGCGTGCGCCAGCGCATCGCGGTATAGCAGGTCTGCCAGGTCCCACCGTCCGGTGTCGACGGCAGCAGCGCCCAGCGGTAGGGTCCAGGACTGGAGCGTTGCTGCGCGGTCAGACGGCCGGACCACGTCCGCATCCAGCGGAGCCGGGCGCCACACGATTGCTGCGATCACCGTGACGACGGCCATACCCGCCAGGGCAGGGCCCCATCGTCGCGTAAATAGCCGCGTCGCGATCCACAGGACTCCGAAGGCCGCCAGCGGCAGCAACAAGGGGACCAGCGGCGCCCGGAAGCGCGCCAGCGGCATGAATAACAGCATCGCCGCCAGGTGCGTGAAGATCATCAGCAACAGCGGGGCGTTCGTGCCTGGGTGACGGGCTGCTGCCAAGCCGCCGAGTACCGCTGGGGGCAGCACCGCAGCGAAGGAAACCGGAAGTATGGCCAGGATCGGGGCGTACTCGCGAAAAAGTGCGAAATTTTCGTTGT
>CAZHDQ010000790.1:0-1628 GCA_964531595.1 uncultured Anaeromyxobacteraceae bacterium | reverse complement strand
TGGAGGGCGGCGGCGAGGCGTTGCTGACCGAAATGGGGGATGACGAGCTACTGCGACTGGTCGCGCTGGACTTGAAATCGGCGTTGCAGGAGGTGTGAGACGTGCGTGGCAGAAACAGTCGATATGACGATGACTACGGATTCAGTCCCTACGTGCCTGTGGCCGAGCGGCGGCGCAAAGCCATTAAGGAAATGAACAAGTTGCGAAAGAAGGGGCACCCGGTGTCGCCTGTCGTCATCGATGGGGTGAAGATTGCCCGCACCTTCTGGGGCAGGGCCTGGTGCGACAACCTCGAGCGATACAGCGATTTTTCGAATCGGCTGCCGCGGGGGCGTACCTATGTGCGCAACGGGTCCGTGGTGGACCTTCAGGTTCAGCCGGGCAGAGTGATGGCTAGGGTCAGCGGGTCGGAACTCTACGAGGTGGCCGTGTCGATCGCACCGGTGTCGGCAAATCTCTGGGCCGGCCTGTGCAATGACTGCGGCGGCGCCGTGGACTCCCTTGTCGAACTTTTGCAAGGGCGCCTCTCGACGGGCGTCATGGAACGCCTGTGTCGGCAGGACACGGGCCTGTTCCCCTCGCCGGCCCAGATCAAAATGTCCTGCTCCTGTCCGGACTCGGCAACCATGTGCAAGCACGTGGCTGCGGTGCTGTACGGGATCGGCGCCCGACTGGACGAGCAGCCGGAGTTGCTGTTTCGGTTGCGGCAGGTGGATGAAAGTGCCCTGATTGCCAGTGTCGGCAGCGGGCTGTCGCTGGCACGCGAGGTTCCGGTACCCGGTCGTGTTTTGGAGGAAAGCGATCTGTCCGCGCTGTTCGGGGTCGACATGGCCGTCGTAGACGCTCCACGCGTTTCGCGCCCGAGGAAGAAAGCCACGCCCCTCCAAGTTCCCGAACCGCCGGTACGCTCGGAGGTGCTGCACAAGGACACGGCGGTCCGGATGCTGGCCGGAGTCTACGCAGGATGCTCCGGAGTCGTATCCTGGGTGCGACAGGGCATCGACAAGGTCACCAACACGATGAGTCTCCAGGCGGATCGGGGCAAGGCAACCACACAGGTCGCATCCAGCAGTTTCGGTACAAAGCGGGAACTGGTGGCCCCAAGTCCGACATCCCGAGTCACCCGGTCGCCTTCTCGCGATGCGCCTCAAAAGGCCCGCGCCAAACCGTCGCCACAGCCTGCTACGGCGATGCATACCGAGGTTCTGGCCAAGGGAACTGCCATTCGGATGCTCGCCGGAATCTACGCAGGTTACTCCGGCTGGATCGCTTCGGTCCTGGTGCGGAGCGACCCGCATCTGGACATCAAATACACGATCGCACTGACTGGGCCGGACGGCAGGCGCGCGCGAACAACGGTCAAACACTCAACCCGCGGGCGAACCTGGGCGACGGAGTGAGTTCGAGAAGGTACTCTCGTGTTTAACGCTGGGGAGGGCATTGATCCCACCTTATTCATACTGCGGACAAAACTTGCAGGTTTATTGCACATAACACTTTAACATAATTATAGATTTTGCCGATAGTGGTGCCGGCAGGAGGCAAACATGTCAGGTGTAAAGCAGCAGACGTTCTGGAGCCCGTCGTTCAACGGCTCGATCAAGGTTGAGGCAAGGTCGAGCCAGGAC
>CAZHDQ010000789.1:0-1630 GCA_964531595.1 uncultured Anaeromyxobacteraceae bacterium | reverse complement strand
AAGGCGGCCGGCTGCACCGTGGGCACCGCCTGTCCCATGGTCACCGGGGCTGGCAGTCTGTGGCAGGTAAACCGCGAAATCCCGTCGGTCGCCGCGGTCTTCTTCACGGATCACTTCTCCCTGCATGTTGCCACGGGCCTGACGTTCACTATCCTGACGACCCGTGGCGCGGCGCTCCCCCAGGACACAGGACGCCTCTCTACCGACACCAAGGAGAAGGGCTTCGGCTTTGGCGTCGGCAATGGCAGCTTGTTCGGGTCGGCCGGCTTTACGGTGTACTTCTGAACCCCCCGTGGACGCGCCTTGGCTCCGGCGTCTCGATTCGCGATAATGCCACTTGGGTCTCTAGTAAACGACCGGGAGCCGCAATGGACGTCAGGCTATGGATTTTGGCAGCGTTGCTGGTGTTGGGCTGCGCGGGCGGAAACGGCTTGGTGCCCGATCTTGTGGACGCCAGCGACCTGCCGGCAACTGACAACTCCGGCATTGTGGACGCGGCACCAGACTACTCGGGGCGTGAGTTCGAGGTCTGTGTCCCGGGCACCTTGCAGCAGTGTACCGGCGACGGCCTGGGGTTGGTCGTCTGTAATGCAGATGGTAACGGCTACACCACGCAATCCTGCGCGCCCGACGGCCTGTGCCAAGCCGATCCGCTGGGCTGTACGGGCTGCATCCCTGGGCGCCGCAAGTGCAAAGACGAGGAAACTACGCTGCGTTGTGACGGCGACACCGATTCCTGGGTCGTGGCCGAGGCGTGCGACCCCGGCAACACCGGCCGGATCTGCCAACTGGGCATGTGCGTCAGCCTGTGCGAACTGGCCGAAAAACTGTCGTCCTATATCGGTTGTGAGTACTGGGCGGTTGACCTGGACAACGCATTTGTGCCGTCGGGCGGCCAGGGAGGCTACTACGACGCCGCTGGGGCCCAGTACGCGATCGTGGTGTCGAACACCAGTACAAAATACGGTGTGACGGTGACAATCGATACCGCGCTGGGGCCGGTCACTTCCGATAGCGCCGGCAACCCGCTCCCGACCGACCCGATCCCGCCGATGGGGCTGAGGATTTTCAACCTGCCGCGCACCTACGAGGTCTTGCACGAGGGTGGGAAAACCGAGACGCGCCACATGGAGGTAGATGGCACGATGATCGGCCCCGTCGCCTTCCGGATCAAGTCGTCGCTGCCGATCACTGCCTACCAGTTCAACCCGCTCGAAAACGTCGGCGTGTTCTCGAACGACGCGTCCATCCTGCTACCCACGAACGCACTGGGCCGCTACCACATCTTGATGACGCGCGAGCAGACGTTCGCAGACCTCAGGGGGACGCTGACTGTGGTGGGCACGTTCGACGGCCAGACCGAGGTCGTGATCAAGACCACGGCGCCAACGCTGGCCGGCGCGGGCATCCCGGCGATGGCACCCGGCGAGACGCGCTCGTTCCAATTGGGACGCTACGACGTCTTGAACATCGAAACCAACGCTTACGGCGCGGATCTGACCGGGTCGATCATCACCGCCAGTCGGTCGGTCGCGGTCTTCGGAGGCAGCGAGGCCGCGAACGCCCCCAACACCACTCACTGTTGCCCCGACGGCCTTTGCGAGTACGCAGGGCAATGGATGGAATGCCT
>CAZHDQ010000788.1:0-1631 GCA_964531595.1 uncultured Anaeromyxobacteraceae bacterium | reverse complement strand
TTGTCAGACGTGGACCTGGTGCGCGCCATTTCGTACAAGGACGCGATGGCGCTGGGCAAGGTCGTGGCCGCACTGCTGTACCACGAGGGCTACGTGATCGCCGGATTCGAGTGCTCCAGGATGTGCCGTCGTGGGCGCAACTGCATGAAAATCAACTAATTTCTAATAAACGGTCTTGTCCCGGCCACAGCGTCAAAGCTTGTGATAGATTGTCGACCTGTTGCGGCAGGTGCCTCCGGGCGGTTGCGGCGTAGCGGGGGCCCCGGTCCTCAAGTCACGTAGGCTACGGCTAAGCTCATTCGGACCTGCACCCCGCTCTTCAGTTCGGCCTCGCGCGATCTTCGCCGTGCGGGTCGACCAAGCGTACCGGGTCCAGTGCCGCGTCCAGTTCTTCCGCGCTCACCAGCCCTTCGGACACCAGCAATTCCCGGATCGGTACGCCGCTGTGGATGGCCTTGTGTGTTGCCTCGGCGGCCTTCGCGTAACCGATTACTGGGGTCAGGGCGGTCGCCGCGGCACCGGACCGCTCGTAGTTGCGACGGCAGTTGCCGACGTTTGCTTGCAGGCCTTCGATGGTCTGGGTGCGCATCTGGTGGATCGCGTTCGTCATAACGGTGATGCCCAGGTTCAGGTCCAAAGCCATCAGCGGCATCATCACGTTCAGTTCCAGTTGTCCCGCCTGCAAGGCCATCGCGGTTGCGCCGTCCAGTCCGATGGCGAAGAACATCGCCATCGTGGCCATCTCGGGTATCGACGGATTGATCTTGCCAGGCATGATCGACGAACCGGGCGCCACCTCGGGCAGTTCTAATTCGGCCAGCCCCGTCATCGGTCCCGAGCCCATCAGTCGCAGGTCGGTGAAGATCCTCACCAGGTCCAACGCCGTAGTCCGGGTCGCCGCCGAAAGCAGGCCCACGGGGCGCTGGCTCTGCATCGCCTCGCGCAGGTCCCGGGCCGGGCGTAGCGGGAGGCCGGTCAATCCGGCCAGCACCTCGACGACTCGAATTCGGTATCCCCGCACCGTGTTCAGTCCGGTGCCGACGGCGCTGCCGCCCAGTCCGATCTCGCAGACCGCGTCGCGACCGCGCGCGACCTCGTCTCGCAATGCCGCGACGGAATGCGACCATGCCCCAATTTCCTGGCCCAGCGTCACTGGAGCCGCGTCCATCAGGTGGGTACGACCGCTCTTTACCACGTCGGCAAATGACTCGGCCTTCCTCGCAAGCGCCTTCGACAACAGGTCCAGTTCTTCGACCAGCGACCCGGATAGAGTCGCCGCGGCCAAGCGCATCGCCGTTGGGAACACATCGTTCGTGGACTGCCCGCGATTCACGTGGTCGTTTGGGTGAACGTGGTCGTAGGTGCCGCGGCCGCCGCCCAGGATCTCGTTAGCGCGGTTCGCCAGCACTTCATTGACGTTCATGTGGAACGCCGTGCCGGCGCCCATCTGGAACACGTCGACCGGAAACTGGTCGGGGAAATGGCCGTCCAGCACCTCGTCCGCGGCCCGGACGATGGCTGCGGCGACGTCCTTAGAGATTCCGCCCAATTCGCCGTTCGTGACGGCGGCGGCCTTCTTGATGCGGACCATGGCCTCGATAAGCGCCGGGTGACTTCGCATACCGCTGATC
>CAZHDQ010000787.1:0-1642 GCA_964531595.1 uncultured Anaeromyxobacteraceae bacterium | reverse complement strand
GCATCGACCACACCATCTTGAAGGCTGACGCCACGCCCGAGGACGTGGGACGCTTGTGCGACGAGGCCCGGGACCACGGCTTTGCTTCGGTTTGCGTCAACTCGTCGTACGTGGTCGATTGTACAAGCCGCCTCGCAGGTTCAGGCGTAACAGTCTGTGCGGTCGTGGGATTTCCGCTTGGAGCAATGGCTGCCGAGGCCAAGGCATTCGAGGCCCGCACCGCGGTTCGAGACGGTGCAGGCGAGATCGATATGGTTCTGCACATCGGCGCGCTCAAGGCCAGGGACTACCAGAGAGTCTTCGAGGACATCCGCGGGGTCGTCTCGGCGGCGGCGCCTTCCAGGGTCAAAGTCATTCTCGAAACGGCCCTTCTCGATGACGAACAAAAGATTGTTGCATGCATGTTGGCGCGCCTGGCCGGCGCCCATTTCGTCAAAACGTCCACAGGTTTTGCGGGCGGTGGTGCCACCGTTGAGGACATCGCCCTGATGCGCCGGGTGGTCGGTAACGACATGCAGGTCAAGGCATCGGGCGGCATCCGCACTCGCGAAGACGCATTACGGATGATCGCGGCGGGGGCCGATCGGATCGGCACCAGCGCGTCGATCGCGATCGTCGCTTCCTCCGATGATGCCACGACTGATGGCTATTGACCCAGGCGCGCCCCCGGCCAATCTCCGCGTAGCAAACAATTCCGCAGCCCGGTAGGACGACCGCACCAGCGGGCCTGCGGCAACGAAGCCGAAACCAATGTCCCTCGCAGCATGTTCGTAATCGGCGAATGTTTCCGGCGGGACAAACCGGTGGACCGGCCAATGGCGGAGTGTCGGCTGCAGGTACTGTCCGACTGTGACGATTTCCACCCCGACATCCCGCAGGTCCTGAAAGGCGGCGACAACCTCTTCATCGGTCTCCCCTAAGCCAACCATCAGGGAGGATTTTGTGGGCAAATCGGGATGCAATTCGTGCGTTTCCGCCAGCACAGCCAGCGAGCCGTCGTAGCTGGCCCGGGGGTCACGCACGTTCGGCGTCAAACGGCGGACCACTTCGAGGTTGTGGCCCAGGACATCTGGGGGGCTCTCCAGGAGCAGTCGAAGTCGGGCGCCGCGAAAATCGGGAATCAGCGCCTCGACCTTTATCCCCGGGTCGCTTTCGCGGATCGCGGCGATAACGTCCCTGAAGTGGGACGCGCCGCCGTCCGGCAGGTCGTCGCGGTCCACCGATGTCAACACGACGTATTGGAGCCCCGCTTCGCGCACTGCGGATGCTACACGGATCGGTTCATCCGCTGCCACTAGCCCATGGGGGTTTCCGGTAGTGACGGCGCAGAACCGGCAGTTGCGGGTGCAGGTCTCGCCCAGAATCATTACGGTCGCAGTCCCTTGACCGAAGCATTCGCCGCGATTCGGGCAGCGAGCCTCGCGGCAAACCGTAGCCAATCCGGTCCGCGCAAGGCGTTTTTCCAAAGTCGTCGCGACCGGCCCAGAGGGCAATCGGACGCGAAACCATGATGGCAGTTTTCGGGAGGTCATCAAGCAAATCCCGCCAGAGTCGCGGGGTGGATTCTAGGCGAAACGGTGCTTGGGTGCATCCCTTGAGAAGTAAAGCACCGAGAGTCCAGCGATTGGCGCCCGTGATTTCC
>CAZHDQ010000786.1:0-1642 GCA_964531595.1 uncultured Anaeromyxobacteraceae bacterium | reverse complement strand
GCTAAAACCCATGCCCCGGACAACCTGGTCCTGCCGGGTTTTCTGATACGCCCGCGTCCTCTCCCTCGCGGATTTATCGCCCTCCTCTTTCGAGACGATCCGCCCTGCGATCTCCTGGGCCCGGTTGATAGCGCCGTAGACCTCATCGAAACCCGCGTCTCCAGGCTTCGGCATCCGGATCTTATCGCGCCACCCATGACCTGGAAGAGTCTTGAGCCCTGAGTTCGCCGCAGCTGTCCGCAACCATTTATCGATGCCTTCCTCGGTTATCTCCACATTCTCGTCGAAGGAGGGATCCTCAAAAGGTCCGGTTCCTGAATACATTCGGTAAGCGGAGGGTAGCTCCGAGTCTGAGTCACGTCGGATGTCAGGATGGTTCATTATATGCTCGGCAACCCCCATACGGAGCCCCAGAAGTTCTGCGAATTCCGATCTCAGCCTTTTCTTCTCTTCGCTAGAAGCTCCTCTCCACTGCCTGTATAAGGACTCGACCTTCGGCTTAACTTCGTCGGAATTCAGAATTTTCCGGTACTCGGGCACGACCTGATCCCTATACTTGCGCTCCTCTTCCGTCAACGGGAGCGTAACCATACCCAGCGTTTTTTCCACTTCGTCCAACTGGGGGTCGTTGTACTCGAGGCCCAGGTCTTCGCGGGACAGGACCTTTGTATTCCCCTTGATGGCATTGAACGCGGCGACAAGTTCCGGACGTCTTGCTGCCTGGACTTTTGCCTCTACCGCCGCCTGCCCGCCGGGGGTTCCCGCGGCTCTAACATATTCCCCGTTCAGATCGGCTGCTTCCCGTAACGCAAGTATCTGTTTCACTGCGTTATGCGAACGGACCGCGGTAGAAGCGGGGTCGCCTGCGGCACCCCGCGCCTCCCCGGCCTCCAAATGGCCCTTCAGACCCGTCAACCACTCGTCCGCCGCCGTCTCCCGCGGGCCCGGCGCCCGGTCAGGAGCGGCCGGAACCAGCGACGAGACGATGAATGCCTTGGCGGCCTTCTGGTCCATCTGCCCCGGCATGAGCTGGTCCAGCCTGCGAACCTGGTCATCGATCGCGACCTTGACGACGTCCAGGAGTCCGACCGCCCGCTCATCATTCCGGCGCCCGTTCAACAAATCCTCGAGCATACCCGCCACGTCCTCGTCCCCCTCCTGGACAGCTTGTGTGCGGCCGTGGTCCTCCTGCAACGCGCGGGCCAGCGTGGTGATCACGGGGGCCAGGAGATGCGACTTCACGGCATCTCCGCCCGACAGCTTCTTGATCGCCTCCGTGCTCTGGTCGTCGATGGACATGTAGGCCTGCGCCTTTTCGCTCAGAGGGGCGTTCACCCTGGTCGCGGGGGGAAGCGCGTCGTGCAGCGCAATCTCGGTGACGGTATCCGCCACGGACGCGACGTCGTTGTGCCCTGCGTTCGCGAGCTTCATGCCGGCCCTCAACGCCGCCTGCCCCAGCTCCCTCTCGACCTGCTCCGGCACCACTGTGGTTCCCTTGCGCATTGTGTGATACCGGTTCAGCAATTCATCCATGAACCCTGACCCCGCCATCCTCATCAGGGCGCCGGCATTGGAATCCTCGTCCATGCGGGACAACGCCCTGTCGATGCCCCGCCTCGCGGCCAGCGTCATTTCAATCCGG
>CAZHDQ010000785.1:0-1652 GCA_964531595.1 uncultured Anaeromyxobacteraceae bacterium | reverse complement strand
ACCGGCGGACTGCGCTACGAAGCACGCCTGCTGACACAGGACGGACGAACGGTGCATGCGGACATGGCTAGTTACGCCATCGAATTCGAGGGCAGACCGTCCGTCCTGGTTTCGGTCTACGACGTCACGCGTCTGCGGGAAGTCGAGGCACGCCGCCTTGAGCTTACCGAGCAGGCGCGTCGGCAGGCCGATTTATTGGTACATTCCTCGCGCCTAGCCGAGATGGGCGAGATGGCGGCCGCCGTCGCGCACGAACTGAACCAGCCGTTGACCGGCATCCGAAATTACGCCCGCAACGCGACGTACATGCTGGAAGAGGACGCTGGCAGCCTGGACGACGTGAAGGAAAACCTGACTCGCATCAGCAGCCAGGTCGACCGTGCGGCGCGGATCATCGCCCAGATGCGCGCGCTGGCCCGGCGGTCCGAGACCGAGCGCGTCCCTGTCCAGGTCAACGCCGTCGTGCGCGAGACGCTGGAATTCATGGATTCCCAGATGCGTCTGGCCGGCGTCGAGGTCCGGCGGGACCTGGACGAAACGCTGCCCGAGGTGCTGGGCGACCGACTGCGACTGTGGCAGGTGTTCTTGAACGTGGTCGTCAACGCACGGCAGGCCATGGATGACGCGACAGATCGAGTTTTGACGGTCACCACCCGACACGTCCCAGGCGATGAAATGTCGGTGGTCGTGACGTTTCGCGACACCGGACTCGGATTCGCCCAGGAACAGGCGGCCCGGTTGTTCGATCCGTTCTTCACGACCAAGGGACCGGGCCACGGCACCGGGCTGGGACTGTCGATTTCCCACGCGATCATCCAGGAGCATCAGGGGTTGATCGAAGCGGTAGGAACCCCGGGTGGCGGCGCATGTTTCACGATCCGTCTGCACTCCCGGGATGATGAAGACGTCGACCAAGGAACCGGACCCGACGCGCGCGGCGCAGGCGGACCAGGGGAAATCCACGCGGGAGGCGGAACATGAGCCAAGGCGACAGCACGGAACGCACGCGTGTGGCCGTGATCGACGACGACGAAGCGGCGCGCACATCGCTGGGCCAAATGCTGCGGCTGAGGCGATTCGAGGTCAAGACGTTCACGTCTGCCGAGGCCGCCTTGGCGTGGCCGGGCCTTCCGGACTGCGACGCCGTGGTGTCCGACATCAAAATGCCCGGCATGGACGGCGAGGAACTGCTGGCCGAGGTTTCGCGACGCAACTTCCTGGCCCCGGTGCTGCTGATCACGGGCCACGGCGACATCTCGATGGCTGTGCGGTGTCTGAAAGCTGGGGCCTACGACTTCATCGAAAAGCCCTTCAAGGACGATGTGCTGCTGGCGTCGGTCCGGCGGGCAGTCGAAAAGGCGATGCTGCGGCGGGAAACGGCGGAACTGCGGCGGCGACTGACGCTATGCTCAAGCGACGAAGTCGGGCGGTTCGGGCTGATCGGCCGCAGCCGTTCGATGCATGACCTGTTTGAGCAGATCGAATGCGTAGCACGTTCGCGGGCCGTGATCCTGATCGAGGGCGAGACGGGGTCGGGCAAGGAACTGGTCGCGCGGGCGATCCACAGTAACAGTCCGCGCGCCAAGGGGCCGTATGTCGCGGTGAACGCGGCGGCGCTGCCTGAAACCATGCTGGAAAGCGAACTGTTCGGC
>CAZHDQ010000784.1:0-1652 GCA_964531595.1 uncultured Anaeromyxobacteraceae bacterium | reverse complement strand
GGTGGTTACCCCGTTGCCGGGCGTCGAGGCGGGATCGGACTGGTCGGCCGCCGTGATCTCGGCAGTGTTGGTGATGGTTCCGCTGGCGCCCGGATCGACCGTGACGTACAGCACGAGGTCGCCGTAGGTGTACGGGGCGATCGATGGGATGGTCCAGACCTGCGTGATGGGGTCGTAAATCCCGAACGACGCACCTCCGAACGACGAAAACGTCACGCCCGCCGGCAGAACGTCGCTGACCTTCACGCCGGTCGCGGTGTGGGCGCTGCTGTTGGTGATCGTAATGCTGTACATTATGGTGTCGCCCGGCAGGGGCGTCGCGTCACTCACGGTCTTTTCCAGTGACAGGTCAATTGATGGCTGGTCGCACTGGCAGTACTTACTGACCGAGAAGTCGCAGAACATCCCGTCAGGACACATCCCGTTGCCCCAGCAGGGCGTCGTGCAGATGTTCGGGGTCAGCGGGTCGTCCCAGGGGTTGAGCGCATCGGCGCAGACGAAATCGCCGAAGCAGTCGGCGTCGGTTGTGCAAGTGGCGCACGGATTCGGGTCAGGCGGCGGCGTCAGGGAGCACGTGTACGTCCAGTCGACCTGGTAGCGAGTAGCCGGCGCGCCGCTTACGTACGTGTAGGGGTCGACGGCGCAGGTCGGCGTCCCCTGGCTGATGGTAGCGCCGGGCGGACAACAGGGGTTAATGCAGTCTGCGATAAGCAGCAGAAGGTCCCAGGAGGCCGTGATGGCGTCTGGGCAGTTGGTGGCGGCTGCCACCGGGATGTTGGTGGTGGCCCCGCAGTTGGTCAGCATCGGATTTTGTTCGATGGCCACGTGCCAACTTAGCATCTGGTCACCGCAGTCCTTGGCGCAGCCACACTCTCCGTTCGATAGCCACGAGCAGCGGCCGTCGGTGCCGTCTTCCAGTTGGCAGATGCTGGGCTGGCAGGCAGGATTCAGAGCCTGACCGCAAGGGAAGGGTGTCACCGCGTCAGGGGTGCCGTCGTCCGTGACCATCACGTCAGTGGCGGCATCCGTAGGCAAGTCGGGATTATCGGGAGATGGTTCGCAGCTTGTAATACTCCACTGCGCGGCCAAGAAAAAGGAAACCAGCAAGAGCTGAGTCATATTTCTGTTCATCAACAGTACCCCCGTGAGACATGTGTTGCAGCGACGACTTCTCTTGGAGTCGGAGTGTGAATTGTATTACTCGGGTCGGCAAACCCATAGACATTCATCAGTATGGCCGGATATCATTGCATTTTTGACAACTACCGCCGCCTTTTTATCCTCGATCTGTCGTTCTCCAAAATCCCGTCGGCCAGGAAATCGTTGCATTCATCTGGACCCGAACGGACTTCAAGCCCGGGACGAATTCGCGCACGACCTCTTCCGCGATCCGGCCGATCATCGCAATGATCACGGCGCCCACGACCAGGGCCACGATCTTGCCGACGGTGGGATCGAACAGGAACTTGCGGAGTTCTGCTTCCATTCGGTGTTCCGTAGGACGGGAGGGAAACCGGATCCTAGCTTCCAGGCGGTCGACCGGCAGCTGGTTGCCGCGCTACTGTCGCAGGCGGGTCCAAGAAGGCGAAAGTCAGGCCGCTCAGGGGGTCTGCGACCTCAATTTCGTATTGCAAGTTCGCAACGCTGGTTGC
>CAZHDQ010000783.1:0-1655 GCA_964531595.1 uncultured Anaeromyxobacteraceae bacterium | reverse complement strand
CCGAGCGTATGAAGGACCTTGTTATCAAGGTGAAGATGGACACGATCATTGTGCTGTTCCTTGTGTCCAGTAACCTGGAATCGATCCAGGCTTACGCCGGGTTCAAGAGCGACAATGCCAGCCTGGCGAAGGTCAACGACTGGAATACCAACAAGCGGTACTCCCGCGCGTACATCGATAGCGACGGCGATCCTGTCATCGAACTGGACCTGGATCTGGCCGGTGGGATCGCCCCGGCGCGCTTCGTCGATTTCGTGAAGACCGTTCGGTTGTCTGTCGTGCAGTTCATGAGCCACTTTTCGAACTAGGCGCTGTCCAATTCATTCGGAATTGGTGCACTACCGCGCCGTCCACCCGATCGTCACCGCCACAGGCAGATGGTCCGATAACGGTTCACCGTCAGCGTCCACGAAGCCTTCCGGCAGCGACCAAGCCAGGGCCTCCAGGTCCAATGTATCCGAGCCCCGCAACAGCACTCGGTCCAGGCGCTCATCGCCGCAGTCCAAGGTCTGACAGGCGTCGGCCAACCCGGTTTCGGCCAGCAGTTTTGCCAAGATCTGAAGATCCTGCGGCCGGGTCGCCTTCAGGTTCGTGTCCCCGGCGACCAGGACGGCCCGGTTGGGAGAATGCTCATGAATATATGCAGTGAGTTGTGCCACTTGGGCGGTCCGAGCCGCGAAGTCCCCTTCCGACCCACTGGCGTCCATGTGCAGGTTGTAGACATCCACCTGGATGCCCTGGGCCAGAGTGTGTCGGGCCATGGCGAATCCCTTGGTGGTCATGCAATCGCCGCCGCTGTCGAAGTACCCGTTACACTGTTCCCAGGCCACTCGGACGTGGCCTTCGAAGGGGGGCTCTGAGAATCGGTTGAGCCCGTCGCCCATCTCGCCAAAATCTGGTTGCTCCCACATTGGTTCCGACCGATAGGGGTGCTCGGCGGCAGCGTCCAGGTCCCCGTGGTACCAAAAATCTTCCTGAACAAGGACCAGGTCATAGGCGTTCAACTTCGGGCCGATCTGCGGCATGTTTTCGACGGGCTTGGACCCGGACAGCCCTTGGGGCAGGCCCGCCACGTTATAGGTCAGTACGGTCAGTTCACCGCGCGCGTCCCCGTCCTGGGCGTCACATCCGCCGACTACGCTTACCAGTGCCACCGCCACCGCCCATCTCGTCATCAGACGTATGCTAGTCATAGTTGCCTTCGCGCAGGTCCAAAAGATCGTACACAATCGGGGTGTCGAATCCAAGCAGGTAGGGCTTCCCTCAGCATCGAGGCGACCTCGGGCCAGACCTCTCCGAACGCGTCATTGTGTCGATCTCTCGCCCGCGTCCGCCGAAGTTTTGGTGCCTGCATGACGCTAGTCGCGAACCGTTGGACCGAACTGTGGCCGGAGCCAATGCTCCGGGCTGTCGTACCGGCGTCCAAAGCGTCCAGGGGCCACTACTCAATCGCGGTGGCAGTGTACTGTTTGTCGTCGGACTCGCCGATTAGGTTCGCGATATCCTGGGCGTGGCGGGTTTTGACTGACGCAGTTGACTCTCCTTCTGAATAGAAGTTGCCCATCAGCGAGTTGTCGGTGTAAACGCCGGGCGCCTTTTCATTTTCGCGGTCGGGGGCCTTCTCATCGATGTACTCGTCCTTCAGGCCCAATTGG
>CAZHDQ010000782.1:0-1660 GCA_964531595.1 uncultured Anaeromyxobacteraceae bacterium | reverse complement strand
GCTGGTCAGCACTGCGCCGCATCGTGCCCCCCGAAAAAGACCTCCTTCGGCGTGCGGTACCCGAGCGCCTGGTGAGGCCGTTCCTCGTTGAAGAACCGCAGGTAGGACCCGCTCCCGTCCTGGGCCTCCCGCACCGTCGAGTACGCCTTCAGGTACACCTCTTCGTACTTCAGGCTGCGCCACAGCCGCTCCACGAACACGTTGTCCAGACAGCGCCCCTTCCCGTCCATGCTGATCTGGACCCCGGCGCCGAGCAGCATGCCCGTGAAGTCCTTGCCCGTGAACTGCGACCCTTGGTCGCTGTTGAAGATCTCTGGCCGACCGTGTGCCAGAGCGAGTTCCAGCGCATCCACGCAGAACGCGACATCCAGCGTGTTCGACAGGCGCCAGGAGAGCACGTACCGGCTTGCCCAGTCGATGACCGCCACCAGGTACACGAAGCCACGGGCCATCGGGATGTACGTGATGTCGGTCGCCCAGACGTGGTTGGCGCGGGTGATCGTCAGCCCCCGCAGAAAGTACGGGTAAACCTTGTGCCCGGCTCCCGGAAAGGTCGTCCTCGGTTTCGGGTAGATCGCAGCAAGGCCCATCATTCGCATCAGCCGCTGAACCCGTTTCCGCTCGACAGGGTGGCCCTGCTGGCCCAGCACAACCGCCATCCGGCGTGTGCCGTAGAACGGCGTCCGCAGGTACTGCCGGTCGATGAGACGCATCAATTCCAGGTCTTCCCCGCTCACGGGCACCGGCTCGTAGTACACCGACGAGCGGCACACCCCGAGCAACTCGCACTGCCGCACCACGCTCAGACTCGGATGTTCGCGTTCGACTAGGTCCAGACGCTGCGGACGACTCAGCGACCGGACCTGCGCGCCAAAAAATCACGTTCCACCTTCAGCCGTCCGATCTCCTCGTACAGCCCCGCCAACAACGCATCGTCGCCCTTTTCGTGGCTCCGACGGACGCCATCGAACAGTTCCGCCGCACTCTCCACGATCTGCCGTTTCCACGCGTGGATCTGGCTCGGGTGGATCTCGAAACGGGTCGCCAGTTCCCCGACCGTCGCGTCCTCCCGCAACGCCGCCAGAGCTACCTTTGCCTTGAACGCTGCCGTGTGCTTCCTTCGTGTCTTTTCCATCTTCCGCTCCTCCGCCCCAAAGGGCTAAAAAGGGCAGAAGTCTCGCTTAACACACTGTCCGAAAAACCGGGTCCACTTCAGTCAGCCAGGTGATGGACCTGCTGCTCCTCGCTCCGGACATTCAGGAGGAGGTGTTGTTCCAGGAGTCCGGCTGCCACGTCACCGAACGCGCCCTGCGTGCGGTCGTCCGGCACGAGGATTGGTTGGAGCAACGGCGGGTTTGGGACGCGATCCGACCAGTCGCCCGCTGCGCGACCTGAGGGCACCTCCAGCCAACCAAATCAATCAGCAGGAGTCTGCCCGCCGGGCGCCGGCAGAACAGCCTCGTTCGCTGGCCAGGGAAGTTCCTCCACGAATAGCCCGCGATCATCGAAAACCCTGACGTATCGGTCGATCATGTTGATGGAAACCCTTCTGGCGTCAGGATGCAGTCTCGTGAAGTCGATAGCTGAGATAATCCGGCCGTGTTCATACTTGGAGGGCTCGGTGTCGGCCGATTCGCGGATCTCGACCGAGAGGCCATGG
>CAZHDQ010000781.1:0-1665 GCA_964531595.1 uncultured Anaeromyxobacteraceae bacterium | reverse complement strand
TATATCGTATAGACCCAAGAAAATATCATTAATGTCCAATTTTTCTTGAATTACATTTATATCTTTTTCGTTAAATAAAACAATATTCGTGAACCCATCAATAATACTGTTAATTGTAAGTGCTGACTTTAAGATATTGCTATAGATGACAGGGTCTGATTGAGCATTCTTTATGCTAAGTAAAGTAAGAATAATATTATCAATAGGTGCTTTAATGTTTGTATATGCTTTTGAAATAAAATTAGATTTTTGCTTTTCGTTATGTTCGGCTTTGTTTTTAGCTTTTATCAGTTCTAACTCCAATGCTTTTTTTTCAGTAATATCCCTTCCTACACCAATAATTTCAACTATTTCATTGTTTTTATTTAAAATAGCTTTGTCGCTCCAGGCCAACCAGCGCAACCCGTTTATAGTAAGGGTTCTTTGCTCAACATAACAAGTATAAGGAGGCGATAATAATTTTAACATTGTTTTACTCGTCATTTCTTTATCATCCTCGTACACAAAAGGCATAAAGCTCTCATTTAATAATTCTTTCTCCGTTTTACCAAACACCTTGCAATAAGTTTCATTTACAAAAGTTATTCTACCGTGTTTATCAACTTTTACTATAAGTTCATTTTGATTTTTGACAAGTAATCTATATTTCTCTTCCTGATTGGCTAGCTCTATTTCTGCTCTTTTTCTATCTGTAATGTCTAAAATAACACCATCAATGTAATTCTCATCTTCGTCAATAACTATCTTACCTTTTTCCCACATATATTTAATTTGATCATCTTTAGTACGAATTCTGTATTCAATAATAAAGCTTTGATTTGTTGATATGCTCTTTCTTATTTTTGAATAAACATGTTTTCTGTCATCGGGGTAAATTATATCGTTAAAGCTATGTTTGTCGTTCACAAAGTATTCTGTAGTATATCCTGTGATATTTATTGTTTCTTGAGACATAAAAAGCATAGTCCAGAATTTATCCATTTTACATCGATAAACTATTCCTGGGATATTACCAATTAATCTGCTTTTCTGCTCTTCAATATCAAGAAGTTTTATCTCATTTTCTTTTTGAATAGTTACGTCCCTAAGATGTTCAATTACTCGCCACACCTTAGTTTCATGATTTTTTATTGGATAAGCTCTAATATCGAACCATTTGTTAGATTCTGGGAAGTATCTTAAAGTTTGATTAATACTCCCGGTTTTTATACTTTTTTTTGCAGGGCAATCATCGCATTCGTATGTTAGACCCATAAGTTTATAACACTGTTTACGTATCTCCCCTTTTTCATTAGGTTTCAAAAAATCGCATCCAGCTTTATTATAAAATAAAAGATTAAAATCAGCATCATGTACGAACAAAATATCTGGAATACAGTCTAACACTTGCTTATCAAAAGCCATATCTGATTTATTCTGGAGTTTTTCGTCATGTAAAACAAACAGCCTATAGCCGTCATTATCAGGTAGTTTTAACTCAAAACATGATTTAATCACATCATTTATTTTGATATATCCCAATGAACTTGCTTCAAATGTAATTTTCAACTTATCATTTGTGTTAGGGAAGGCTGCAAGATTATATAACTTAACTAAAACCTCATTGACAAAAACAACTTTATTGGATTTGTCAATAATAAAACATTGCTCATTTAAAGAGTTTGC
>CAZHDQ010000780.1:0-1667 GCA_964531595.1 uncultured Anaeromyxobacteraceae bacterium | reverse complement strand
CGTTCGAGCGTACGGCCCGAATACGCCTTCGGCAACTGGATGTCTTCCTGCTGGAGCAGGATTTCACCCGTGGCCGAGAACGTGATCAGCAGGAAGACGACCAAGATAACGAACATGTCGATCATGGGCACGAGGTTCAACGCGAACATCATGCCCCGTCGCGAACGGTGGGAACCCACCTTCAACGACTTCATGTGCTTCACGCTGGAGCCGATTCGGCTTCCGGGTGACTTGATGGCCATGGGTCCTCCGTCGCTCGATCGGCGAGACCGCCTGCGCGGCCCCGCCTACGAATCACATTCCCATCTCGTTAGCGGCCGCCTGGGCGTCAGCGACAACCAGGTTATCCAATCCCACTTCCATACAGTTATCCATGGTCGCAATCATGTCCTTGTAGGGAATGGAATCTTCGGGCGCAACGATGATCTTCTGATCCTGCTTCAGTTCAAGTTCCTTCAGGTGCTCTTGGAGCTTCTCGACGTCGTACTCGCCTTTGGTCTTCGGGATCGATACCGGCTGGCCGTCGGCGAACTTGACCGTGTAACCCTTCGCATCGACCAGTATGGTCAGACGCTTGGGCGGCTCGGTCTGTTCCTGCTTCGGCTGCGGCTTCTGGACCGACTGGTCGACGGTGATCCGGCCAGTCTGCGTCCACACCGCTGTCATCAGCAGGAATGTTACGCAGACGACCATCAGGTCGATCATCGGGACCAGATTCAAGTCAACATTCAGCGACTTCTTGCCGCCCCTGGTAATCTCAGCAGGGCCACCCATCTCAGGCCTCCTTGATCGTCATGTTTACGTGAGCTACGCCGCTCCAAAAAGGGGCAGGGTAACTCGCGCCAAGCAAAGCCCCGGATCAGGCGCTCTTGTCGTCGGAGAACTTGTCACGATTGTACGTGATCAGGTTCAGGACGGACACGGTGGTCTCGTTGATGTCGTCGACCAGTTGCTGGGACTTGCCCTGGAAGATTGCGTACGACAGCGACGAGGCGATGGCGACTGCCAGGCCGAATGCCGTGTTGTACATGGCCTCGGAGATGCCTGCTGCCAGCTCGGTCGCCTTCGACGACGCGTCTGCAACGGCAACCGCGCCGAATGCGCGGATCAGGCCGAAGATGGTGCCGAGGAGGCCCATGAGGACCGCCACGTTACCAATAACGGCCAGGAAGCCAACGCGCTTCTCGATCTTGGGAAGCTCGCGAAGCGCCGCTTCATCCATCGCCGCCTGCACAGCCTCGTCGCTCTCCTTCGCCTTCATCAGGCCAGCCTGCAGTACCTTGGCCAGCGGGAATTTGGAGGATGAGCAGACCTTGAGTGCCTGCCGCAAGTCACCGACGAGAATGTACTTGGTCAGGATCCGAACAAAGTCTTCCTTGTTGGGATTCGCCTGGAAGTACAGCACGACGGTTCGCTCAATGATGACGCCGAACATGAAAATGGCCGTCGCCAGGATGACGAACATGTTCGCGCCACCCGCTTCGAAGGCTGTTGCGATGAATCCGAACATCTGTGCACTCCTCTTTCTTACAAGCCAACTGCCTTGCTGGGGCATCGCCGCCGAAACCACTCCGGCGGCGAATCCCAATCCCCTTCGGACCGGCTATGCTCCCCGCCGCCAGCGGTCAGGGTGCGCCAGATATATATCCGGCACCGGTCCGACTGTC
>CAZHDQ010000779.1:0-1667 GCA_964531595.1 uncultured Anaeromyxobacteraceae bacterium | reverse complement strand
CGCTTCCGCGAACGCCTTGACGGTCTGGGCGTCCTTTGCACCCACAGCGACCTTGGCGACGTAAACGTTGCCGTACGCCATAGCCATCATGGCCAGATCCTTCTTGCCGACCGCCTTGCCCGCCATCGCGAACTTGGCAGACGCACCCATCGGTGTGGCCTTAGATGCCTGGCCGCCGGTATTCGAATACACCTCGGTGTCCAGCACCAGGACGTTGACGTCGCGCCCCTGCGCCATAACGTGGTCCAGGCCGCCGTACCCGATGTCGTAGGCCCAGCCGTCGCCGCCCACGATCCACACGGACTTCTTGACCAGATAGTCCGCCAGCAAAACCAGTCGGATCGCTTCGGGGGTCTTCAGGGTCGCCAGTGCCGAACGCAACAGCACGATGCGTTCACGCTGGGCCTTGATGCCGGCTTCGTCCGACTGGTCGGCGTCCAGGATTGCCGTTGCCAGTTCATCTCCCACGACGCTCGCCAGGCCCTTCAACAACGACTTGGCCTGCCCTTGGTGGGCATCGATCGCCAGCCGGAACCCGAACCCGAATTCAGCGTTGTCCTCGAACAGGCTGTTGTTCCAGGTCGGTCCGCGGCCATCGGCGTTCTGCGAGTAGGGCGTAGTCGGCAGGTTGCCGCCATAGATCGACGAGCAGCCCGTGGCGTTCGAGATCAGCGCACGGTCCCCGAACATCTGGGACATCAACTTGACGTAGGGGGTTTCGCCACAGCCCGCACAAGCGCCGCTATACTCGAACAGCGGCTCCATGAATTGCGTGCCCTTGACGGTCGCCTTCAACAGCGTGCGATCCGGGTTCGGGAGGCCCAGGAAGAACGTGTAGTTTTCGGCCTCCTTTTCACGCAGCGGCATCTGGGGTTCCATGTTGATGCACTTGCGCTTCGGATCCGCCTTGTCCTTGGCCGGGCACACGACGACGCACAGTCCGCAGCCGGTGCAGTCCTCGGGAGCCACCTGCAGCGTGTACTTATAGCCCTTGAAGTCCGGCGCCTTGTAGTCGATGGACTTGAAACTTTCAGGCGCACCGGCCAGTAACTCGGGCTGGTACACCTTCGGCCGGATTGCGGCGTGCGGGCAGATGATCGCGCACTTGTTGCACTGAATGCACAGTTCCGGGGTCCACACAGGGATCTCAAGCGCGATGTTGCGCTTTTCCCACTGCGTGGTGCCCGTCGGCCAGGTGCCGTCCTTCGGGAACACGCTGACCGGCAGGCTGTCACCTTCGTTGACCATCATCACGGCCGTGACGTTCTTGACGAAGTCCGGGGCGGCGTCTGAAACGGCCGGCGGACGGCCGCGCTGCGACGTGACCTTGTCGGGCAACTGGACCTGGACCAGGTGGGCCAGTGTGTGGTCGACTGCCTCGTAGTTTTTCTGGACGATGATGTCGCCCTTCTTGCCGTAGGTCTTCTTGATCGCCTTCTTGATCTGGACGATCGCTTCGTCCCTGGGCAGCACCCCCGAGATGGCGAAGAAGCACGTCTGCATGATCGTGTTGATGCGCACGCCCATGCCCGTGTCGCGCGCCACTGCGTAGGCGTCGATCACGTACAGTTTCAACTGCTTGTCCAGGATGTCCTTCTGGACTTCCCGCGGCAGATTTTCCCAGACCTGGTCGGCCGGATGCGGGCTGTTCAGCAGGAGCGTCGCTC
>CAZHDQ010000778.1:0-1674 GCA_964531595.1 uncultured Anaeromyxobacteraceae bacterium | reverse complement strand
TCGGCTTGGCGTTCATCCTCGGCACGACCAGCGCCTTCGATGCCCCGGCCCGCAATGACGTCCCCGCCCGGAGCAACGCCCATGACTGAAACTGCCGGCGCGCGTATTCGCGCCCAGTTCCCTGAATTCGTGCTGGGATCCCACCAGGACCACGGCGACGACACCGTCGTACTGTCCCCGGAGGGACTGGTCTCGGTGTTGACGTTCCTGCGAGACGACCCCGAACTGGCGTTCGACCTGCCGCTGGACGTGACCTGCGTCGACCTGCTGGGGCTGGCACCAAAACCCGTCGACCGCCTCGCGCCGTTGCACCCGATGTACCACACCCAGACGGTGCCGCCGCTGGGGCGAATCGAGGACGGACCGCGTTTTATGGTCGTGTACCACCTGCGCAGCTTGAAGAATGGCACGATCGTTCGCCTGAAGGTGCCGGCCGCTGCCGTCGACCCGGTCGTGCCCACGGCCACTTCTGTGTACAAGGGCCTGATGTGGGCCGAGCGCGAGGCCTACGATATGTTCGGCGTGCGCTTCGAGGGGCACCCCGACCTGCGTCGGATCCTGCTCTACCCGGAATTTGTTGGACACCCGCTTCGCAAGGACTACCCGCGCCGCGGTCACCAACCCCTGGTCGAGATGCCTCGATTGAAGGGGGACAAAGTGCCCAGCGCTGATCAGTAGGGGGAATCGCGCATGAACGGGAACCAGGACGCGTCCGCCGCCAGCATCCCGGACAAAATCAAGGAGGAAACCCTCCTGGTCAACATGGGGCCGTCGCACCCTGCCATGCACGGCACGGTTCGCATGCTGATCGCGTTGGACGGTGAGACTGTTAGGGATGTCGATATCGAGGTCGGCTTCCTACACCGAGGCTTCGAAAAGATGGTCGAAGCCGGCACGTGGACCGAGGCAGTCGCGTACACCGACCGCCTGAACTACGTGTCACCCCTGATAAATAACGTTGGCTACGCTGGCGTCGTCGAGAAGTTGCTTGACATCGAGATCACCGAGCGCTGCAAGTACGTCCGCGTCTTCATCAGCGAAATTTCACGCATCACGGATCACCTGACAGCGGTCGGCGCGATGTCGCTGGAACTGGGCGGTTTTACGCCGTTTTTGTGGGCGATTCAGGCCAGGGAGGAACTGTACTTCCTGATCGAGTTCATCACCGGCGCCCGGGTTACGACGTCTTATACTCGCGTCGGCGGGCTGCGCTGGGACCTGCCCGATGGCTGGCAGGATCGCTACCTGGCAGCAGAAAAGAAGTTGCTACGGCTGATGGCCGACATCGAGGCACTGCTGACGCGCAATCGCGTGTTCATCGATCGCTGCAACGACGTCGGCGCGATTGGACCCGAGGAGGCGAAGGCATGGGGCTTCACCGGCCCCTGTCTGCGTGCGGCTGGTGTCGATTACGACGTTCGTAAACATGCGCCCTACCTTGTGTACGACCGTATGGATTTCGAGGTCCCGATCGGTCACAAGGGCGACAACTTTGACCGGTACTTGGTGCGGCTGGAAGAAATTCGCCAGAGCGTGCGTATCCTCCGCCAGGTCATTCGAGACATCCCGGATGGCCCGGTCAATGTGGACGACTGGCGCATCGTCCTGCCCCCCAAAGAAGCGGTCTACAACACGATCGAAGGCATGATTGCCCACTTCGAACTGATCATGAAG
>CAZHDQ010000777.1:0-1679 GCA_964531595.1 uncultured Anaeromyxobacteraceae bacterium | reverse complement strand
ATATGCTTGGCGTAAATCGCTTCGGCGCATCGGCCCCGGCCGGCGACCTGCTGCCAGAATACGGCTTCACCGCTGAAAACGTGGTCGCGCGTGCCATGGCCTTACTGGCGCGCTGATGAAAGGCCGACGCGATGCGGACCGCTCGATTGACATTCTCGCCGATCCGATTGACATGACCGCTGAGCAATGTAGCATCACTCGATGACCTTGTACTGGTACCCCATGTGGGACATGGTGGAAGCCCGAATTTCGTGAGGGGCATCCATTTGGAATTAAACAGGGGGAGAGCTTTGACGTCGCCCAGGGCTCTGCTTTTGCCGTTGATTCTTGCGTTGGTACCAGGCCTTTCGCTGAGCACGCTTGCCGCACCGCCGCCCACCGCGGCCACGCAGCCGGCCGCGGAAGCCAAAACGCCGGACGTACTGGATGCACCGCCAGACGTGTTGGCAGATGCACCGCCAGACGTGCCGTCAGACGTACCGTCAGACGTACCGATTATACCCCCTGGCACACCGACGAGCGCACAGGCTGCGCCGCCAGCCATACCGACAGGCGCACCGGCCTCACCACCAACCACCCCGCCAGACGCGCCGGATGGCATCGCTGACCCGGCGATCGAACTCTTTGTCTCGAAGTGCTCGTCGTGCCACACCGTGGGCGAGGGCCCGCGGGTAGGACCCGACCTCAAGGGGGTGGTCGCAAGCCAGGGACCCGAGTGGGTCCACCGATTCGTGACCCAGCCCAGCGCAATGCTCGACACCGATCCCAGGCTCGGCAAACTGATCGTCCAGTTCAGCGGCGTCCGGATGCCTGACTTGGGACTCGATTCCAAGCAGGTCGACAGCCTCGTCGAGTTGCTCGCAAAGTGTTCGGATACGCCCTGCAAGCTGGTTGGCCAGTTCGTGCCGGCCATCCAGGCTACAGCGGCCGACTTTGCCCGAGGCGAGCGGCTCTTCCTGGGTACCGAACCCAAACAAAACGGTGGACCAGGCTGCATCTCCTGCCACACAGTGCTTGGGCACGATGGTGGCATCAGCGGCGGGCTGATCGCCAAGGACCTGACCCACGCGTTCGCACGTCTTGGCGATGCGAGCTTGGATGCGGCCCTCAAGAGCCCCACATATGCCCTGATGAATCGAATTTTTGCCGATCACCCGCTGACGTCCGCCGAGGTCTTCGCCTTGCGCGCCTTTCTTTATCAGGCGGACACCGTGGTGGGCCAGCCGCGCGACAGCTCGAACTTCCTTCTCGTCGGCTTGGGGGGGGCTGGCCTCATGCTGATATTCCTCAATGCCCTCTGGTCGCGCAGGCTTCGGGGCGTTCGCAAGGTTATCACCCGATCGAAGAGGAGTGCGCCGTGAAGTGGATCAAGGATCTCATCAGTCCGAAGACACGCCAGTGGGAAGAATTTTATCGAAACCGCTGGCAGTACGACAAGATCGTCCGCTCGACCCACGGCGTAAACTGCACCGGCGGCTGCTCGTGGAACATTTACGTCAAAGAGGGGATCGTCACCTGGGAGATGCAGGCCCTCGATTATCCCATCATAGACAAGGACATTCCGCCCTACGAACCGAGGGGCTGCCAGCGTGGGATTTCCTTTTCCTGGTATATCTACAGCCCGATCCGGGTGAAGTATCCCTACGTGCGCGGCGCCCTGCTCGACATCTGGCGTAAGG
>CAZHDQ010000776.1:0-1683 GCA_964531595.1 uncultured Anaeromyxobacteraceae bacterium | reverse complement strand
CCGGCCGGCCAGGCCGGGTCGGGGCGCGTCGGTTGCGGCCCGCGGCCAGAGGCCGACCCTCGTTTGGTTCCTGTCCGTCCGAGCCGCGGGCTCGATGCAACCGGCGTGTCCCGAGCGTCCGTCCGAGTGAACGCGCTGGTTAGACCGCCCTCCTCAGAGCATCGGCGACGGCTTTCGGGTTCCGCGCCGCGACCAGGAGCAGTGCACGAGCGGGACCTTCCGGGGAACGGCGTCCCTGCTCCCAGTTTCGCAATGTCGAGAGGCTGATCCCGATCATCTGTGCGAACTCGGGCTGGGAAAGGCCCAGTGCGGCGCGGATCTTCTTGACGTCCGCCGGGTGGAACTCGAAAACGCGGCTCGGCTTGGTCTTGCCGCGCAGGATGGCCGCACCTTCCTTCACGCTGGACATCAGGAGGTCGAAATCATCCTTCTTCATGGGAACTCCTTCTCGACGAACTGGCGGAGCAGCTTGAGTTGCTCGGGCGTCAGGTCGTCCTGCACATTCTTGGGGTACGCAAAGAGCATCAGGAAGGTTTCTCCCGGCAGGAACCAGTAGTAGATCACTCGGATTCCGCCGCGCTTCCCGGCACCTCGCGCCCCCCATCGCACCTTTCGCAGGCCACCGCTGCCTCGAATGACCGCTCCCTGCTCGGGGCGCAGGATCAGTGACGCCTGCAGGGCGCGGTACTCGTCGTCGGCCAGAAGGCCGATGACCTGTTTTGTAAAGACCGTCGTTTCGACGAACCTCATGAGGACCATGGTACGCCATTGGCGTACTTTGATCAAGAGTCAGGAGATTCGAGTCAGGAGATTCGCTGCCTGCGACATCTGGTGGCGCAGTCTGTCGCTCCGGGCACGTCTTGATGCGTGAGAGTACTGGATTGCTTCCGGCTAGAAACCGAGGGCCAGACCGAGGTGGGCCGTAGGGCCGTACGTGAGGATGAAACTGCCCATGCCGGTGTCACAACTGGTGCGGACATTGTCGTACGATCCGCCTACCACGACCTCGAAGCCGAGTTGGGCCTCGATACCGATCGACACTGCACCCACCGGATGAAGATAAAGGAAGACCATGGCCGGGAACAGGTAGGCCGACGGGCCGGTCACGGTTCGTCTTGCGGTCGGATCGCTGAGCGCGAGGTCCAGATAGGCCACGATTCCGAGATCGAGGCTGAACCCTATCCATGACGAATTGGATAACGGTGCGCCGAACCGGCCTGTTCCTCCGACAATCAGGGAATGCGACGTCCAGTTGCCTCCCGGCGTTGGGGTGACGTCAAGGATGTTCGGGGTGGGACATGGGGACTCGTAGTCTCCATGTTCGTACCGGTACCCGACGAACCCTCCGAGGTGGACGTTGACCAAAGCCGGTGATTCACGTCCCGCCCGTTCTCGTCTGCTTGATCTGCCGTTGTACCGCCTTCCTCGACCATGACCGCGGAACTGAACAGACCCGATCCAGCTGCCAAAAATGCCACATCTCCTCAAGGATCCGTCTGCCGTGAGCCACCCCAATGCTCACGCCGCTCGGCCGGTCACGCTATCCAAAACAGGCTCCTAGGCCAGGAAACGACACCCTCGAAGACCGCGGTTTGGGCCAAACTCCAGCGTCCGGCCGGAGGCCGGGGCTGGCGGTGCGCCTGGCATGGGCGCGAAACAGGAGGTGTAAGTCCTCTGGGGGCC
>CAZHDQ010000775.1:0-1684 GCA_964531595.1 uncultured Anaeromyxobacteraceae bacterium | reverse complement strand
CGACGCGCCCCGACCCGGCCTGGGGGCCGGGCACGCGTCCGCCGGTGACGCGCAAACCGTTCGGCGGGCAAGGGCCCCAAGGCTCGCAACTCCACGCACGACTCAGAGCGAATGATCCTCCGTAGGTATCGCGTAACCCGTCCGATGGTAGTCGTTGACATGCATGGGGGGTGTGCCATGCTCGCGAGCGTGCCCGCAAGAGGTCACTCGTGACGAATTCGATCGCCTTCCTAACCGTGATGTTGTCGTTGTGCGTCGCGGTCGGCTGCGCGAAGAAGGCGACCCCCGAGGAGGCCCGCAAGGCATGCTCCAAGTGGAGCGCCTTCCAGCAGGCGATGGCCGCGCAGGAGCGTTCCCAGGACCCCGTCGAAACGGTAGTGACCGAGTTCCGGGGGCGGCTGCAGGATCTCAAGACGCGACAGGCCCAGGCCATCGACGCGTTTCGAAAGGAATGCTTAGCCCAGGCCGAGAAGGCGAAGCCGCACGAAAGGGCCGAAACTGCGGATGCCTGCTACCTCGCCATGAACCGGAAGGCCTTGGAGTTCGCCCCCGAGTTCCAGGAACTCAACCGGCAGAAGGTGGACGCCCTGAAGACCGCTCTGGACGACAAGGAACGTGCCCAGGAAGCTGCGAAGGTGCAAATGGCCGACGACGTGGACACGTGCACCCAGCAGTCCCTTCACGAGAGAGTCACGAGAGCGAAGGTCGCGTGCCAGCTCGCGGCCCCGACGATGGAAGATTTCCAGAAGTGCCGGAAGGTTGATTGATGCGTCATCGCAATCGAATGGTCCGCCTGGTGGTGGGCGCTGCTGGATACCTGCTGGTTTGCGCGGCCATGACGAATTGCGGCACTGAGGTTGAGGCCACAGAAGACGAGTTGCTTGCGGTTCCAATATCAATCTCGACGCTACCAATCGTTGAAAAAGACCGAAACAGGAAGCCGGTGGCTGCTGTGGTGGCACCTGCTCCTGATTGGAGCAACATTCAACCTTGGGTGATTCGCGGGATTCGCCTATGGGAGGACGACGGAAGCCCCTGCAACGAACCGCTTGAGGTTGATCGATGTACCGTGGCCCAATTCATCGGTCAGGATCCATATTGCATTCAAGTCGACCGGGACAAACGTTCGGTCCAGGCAAAGACGTTCAGACACTATCAATCGCAAGAAACCGGTGAGTTCGAGATCTCGGGCATTGGGCCGTCGGTCATATTTGCCGGCGTCCAAGCCCAGGTTGGTTTGCCTCGGTCGTTGAACGGTGAGGCGGAACGAGCCGCCCTGTTGTCGTTACGTGGCGGAGAGCAGCGTTACCTGATCTTGTACTGTCACCCATACGCTGAGTATCGGGTAGAAGTTGCTGACGAGGCTGGGAGGCTGGCAAATGATTGGCACGTTGACATTTGGACGAATTGGCACCACCTCGGAGGCGTGAACACACCGGTCAAATTTGAAAAGACACCGGCGGGTACCCCGATGTGGATCCGAGTGTCGAAGCCAGGCATCACCGGAATTCTCAAGCAAGTGGTTCTTGAGAGGAGTAAGCCGAATCGTCTGACCATAGTTCCTCGACTGGGAGCCACTACGACGTTGACGGGTAGAGTTACGAGCCAAACAACAGGAGAACCCGCAACGCCCGTCCGAATCACTGCCAGACTCCTCGGAGAACCGAAGATTGTCGTTGTAGGG
>CAZHDQ010000774.1:0-1689 GCA_964531595.1 uncultured Anaeromyxobacteraceae bacterium | reverse complement strand
GCCTTGCCGGTCGACTGTTTCCGCCTGCCCGAGGACACGCCAGCCTTCGGCGACGTCTACTGGCGTCACGCTCAGGCCAACCTGCGGGCAGCGCATGCGATCCGCCGTTTGGACAACCTGTATCCGGTGTACTGCTCGAACTACTCATGCGGTCCCGACAGCTTCACGCTGCACTTCTTCGGGTACCAGATGGAGCACAAACCCTGGGCGGTCATCGAAACCGACGGGCATTCAGGCGACGCCGGAACCCGCACCCGGCTCGAGGCGTTCCTGTTCTGCGTGGCCCAGGACCGTGCCGCCAGCGCCGAGACTCGCGAAGCACGGGTCGTCAACGATTTCGCGACAATCGACGGTGTACACCAGGACATGGCCCAGACCCTTGCGCAAGACGACCTGCTGCTGATCCCGCCAATGGGGGTGGCATCGTACGTGACATCGGCCGCGCTGCGCGGCGAGGGGTTCCGCTGCGAAACCTTGCCCCTTCCAGACCGCGAGGCCCTGACGATGGGCAGGCGCCACACGTCGGGCAAGGAATGCGTGCCGATGATCATCACGCTGGGGTCCGTGCTCCAGCGCCTGCAGAGCGACCAGGACACCGGCGAGCATTTCGCTTTCCTGATGCCGACGGCCAGCGGACCGTGCCGTTTCGGTACTTACAACCTGTTGCACAAGATCGTGTTCGAACGCACGGGCTGGGGTGACCGCGTCCAGATCGTCGCGCCCTCGGACGCGGACTACTTTGCCGGGCTGGCACCGGATTTCCAGTTGCGTCTGTGGTCCGGGATGGTGGCTAGCGACGTGCTGCTGGCGGCGTTGCACGACGTCCGACCGGTCGAGACGCGCCCAGGTGCCGCCCAGGCCGTGTTCGACAGGGCATTCGCCCGCTTGGTGGACCTGATGGAGCGTCCGAAGCCGACCTCACTGGGCCGGGCCCTGCTGGATATCCCGCGAGGCATGGGCGGCGTCCGAAAAATAGTGCAGGAGGCGGCTGCGGAATTCGCGGCGATCAAGGACTTCGACCGGGACGTACCTACCGTGGCGATGGTCGGCGAGATCTACGTGCGGCTGGACCCGTTCGCCAACGATTTCCTAGCGGATCGACTGGAACAGTGCGGCCTGCGAGTCCGGATGGCGCCATTCGTCGAATGGATCGAATACACGAACTGGACCCAGCGAAAGCGCCTGCTGGAAGGCCGGCCCCTGCCGAACGACAAGGCCGTGCCGATGCTCCTGACCGGTGCGATCCAGGAAGACGTGCTTGAACGCCTGTGGGGCGACATGACCCAGGCCCTGGGCTGGGGGCCCCGCACCACAGTGGACGCGGCGATCGCGGCGGGCCAGCGCTACGTATCCCGAGACCTGCTGGGGGAAGCGATCCTGACCGTGGGCACACCATTGGCGGAATTCGAGGCCGGCGCGGTCGACGGCGTTGTCAGCATCGCGCCGCTGGAGTGCATGCCCGCCAAGATCGCCGAGGCCCACTTCCTGCGCGCCGACCGCGACACGGGCCTGCCTTCGCTGTCGCTGCCGGTCATCGGCGATCCGATTGACTCACGTTTGGTCGAAGACTTCGCCTTCGAGGTTCGCGAATCGTTCAAGCGGCGACAGTCGGCCCAAAGGCGCGGCGTCCCGGTTCCGTCGCTGGGCGCCCTGGGCTGGGCACTGTCTCGCAGGATGATCGGATTGGCT
>CAZHDQ010000773.1:0-1689 GCA_964531595.1 uncultured Anaeromyxobacteraceae bacterium | reverse complement strand
AGCCCTTGGCTCCGCTAGAATCCGCAGCGTGTTGAATCGACTCTTCCAGCGGTTCGTCGTCGAACCGACCATCGCCATCGACCGGGAGCAGGGTGTCGCCGGGCTGGGGCCGCGATCCAACGATTTCAAGGCGGTGGTCGTTACCCTGTCGGTGGCGGTGCTGCTGACGATGATGAACTACATCACTCTGGATTCCGAAATCCAGTTTGTATTGGCGAACACCATGCGACGGGGCGTCCATGCGTTGCCGTCGGGTGGTCTTCGGGACTGGCTGTTGAACCTGGAACCCGTTTACCGACAAATCGCCTGGGCCATGGGGTGCGTCACGTTCTACTTCGTGATCCCTGCTGCGATCGTCATCGGCGTGTTCCGCGAACCGCTTTCCGCGTACGGCCTGTCGCCTCGCGGATTCCTGCGCCACCTGCCGTTGTACCTGCTGCTATTCGTCCCGGTGCTTGGCGCCGTGATCGTAGTTTCGTACACGCCGGCGTTCCAGGGGACCTATCCGTTCCACCACAATCCGGTCGCGATGTTGGATCTGTTGGTCTGGGAGGGCTTCTACTGCCTCCAGTTCTTCGCGCTCGAGTTCTTTTTTCGCGGCTTCATGATCCACGGGTTGAAACGGCGCATCGGATGGGTGGCCGTGCCAGTGATGGTGATCCCCTATTGCATGATCCACTTCGGTAAGCCGATGCCCGAAGCATTGGGCGCTATCATCGCGGGGTCGGTCCTGGGCGTGCTGTCGCTGCGGACGAACTCGATTTGGGGCGGGGTCTTCATCCACTCGGCGGTGGCGATTGCGATGGACTGGGCGTCGCTGATCCAGCGTCACGCGATTCCGTGGTGACCGGCGGGTAGAGGTCCTGCAACCGTTTAGCGTCTTCGCCCGACAGTCGGATCCAGAACCAGGCGACGTGCGGTTCTCCATCCTGCTCGCAGTCCGATTCTTCCGGCACCGACGCATCAAGCGCCGCGAAGAGGTAGGTACCAGTCGGGGTGACGAATTGGCGGGCCTCACCCGGCGCCAGCAAAGTGGTCGGGCCGTCAGGCGTGGGTGTTACCGCCAAATGCGTGTAAATCACCGTCCAACGACAAAGGTCTTCTGTGGCAAAGACGCTCCGGTACGAGCGGAGAGGCGAGACTGCGACACCGAACGGCAGTTTTTTCGGCATTTCGGGCACGTATTCGCCGTCTTCAAACCAGGCTACCGAACCCCGTTCGTCGTCGAACCGCACCCTGTGACCCTTGGTCTGTGTCTGCTCGATCGTCAACAGGGTGCCCGTTGCCAGGTCGGGGCGCACGCCTTCGAATAGCGTGTCGGCCTGGATGCGAATGGCCATGCCACGAATGTCCGCCATGCGTAACCTGAAGCCATAAATCGGGTCATTCACCAGAGATACGTCGCGTACGGTTCCCGACAACCGCTCGTCTGAGACAACTTCGTGGATGCCGCCGGGCCGGGGTGCAATCGATATTGTGATCCCGACCGGCGGGAGGGCGCCGACCGGCATCGGTCCTTTCGAATACTGGGCAAAGGTGGTGCAGGAAGCTAACGAGCCGACGGCCAGCATTGTCAGGACGACGATGTTGGCACGATGTCTGGAAAGCCGGCCAAGAAAAGGGACCGTGTTTCGGAACGAGAAGACGTTCAATTGACACTCTCGCAAAGCGGCAGTTAGTATACCACCG
>CAZHDQ010000772.1:0-1692 GCA_964531595.1 uncultured Anaeromyxobacteraceae bacterium | reverse complement strand
AAAAAAAAAGAATCAAGAGAAAATAATCTCTTAAAAATACCTTCACTCTCACAAAAAAACATGCATGATCTCATTATTCGTTCCAAGTCTCCTCGACAATCACACTATTCCCGCAAACATACGCCGCCTCCGGCTCTGAAACTCCCCTCTCAGCCTTTCCCTGATATTTTGCAATACAGCGGCCATACGAACGATTCATCAGTTTCCCCGCATCTCTGAAAACATCCACCATCTTCTCTGCCGGTAAAACATCAGACTCACCCATACAATCAAGCAGCCACCTGAGACTTCCCACAACACACCCCTCTTCACATGCAGCCTTTTTCAGATTCTTGTCCTCTGTTAAAATCATTGCATGAGACATCGTTGAAAGAACGATCAGAGAAACATCAGCTACACTGACATTATTTCTCCCATCCCGCTTATGAACCCGGGTACGTGTCGCTACAACTTCCGCAATCATCTTTTTATCCAGCGGTATTGCCCGAAGTCCCTCCTCTTTGATCTCAGACCATTTTGGTGCTTTCATCTCATGGCTCACAAAATCGGATGTAATGGGATTTGGAACCAATAAACGAACATACGGCAGTAAACCCAACTTAGAGAGATACACCAGAACATTAGCATCAAAAATAAGGGTGGGGGGTAAACTCATGCAGCCTCGCACTCCGCCTCAAACGAAACCTTCTCTCCAAGAAGTTCCCGCTTCTTACTCTCGGAAATGATTCCTTCCGACAGAGCGCGATTCACAAGAAGCTTCATCCGCATAGGCTCTTCCGGCTTGATCTGATCTCCGGGCTCCTTCACATCCCATCCATTACGCTTGAAAGAAAGAATGATCTCTTCCATCAGGGAGATATCAATAATCCCGACATCCTTCATCCGGTAAACGAGACACTGCATACTTGCCCCATACTTATGCTTCAGCAAACACAGTTCATCAAGACTGATGTTTGTCCTTCTCTCTCCCAGATCACGGATCAGCATCTCACGGGGAACAAGAAGTGATGCCGCAAACTGATTTGCCATTCTCTCAACATCGAGAGACCCGGAATTCTTAATGAAAAAATGTCCGAGTTCATGACCCAGCGAAAAACGCTGACGATCCCCAGGCATATTTCTCTGAAGAATAATAACCGGAACATCAGTATCCACAACGTCCGTAAACGCGTCAAAACCCTTTGGGGCATCAATTACCCCAACACAGAACCCCTGGTTTTCCACAACCTCCATCAGATTCTCAATCGGATCCAGACCAAGCTGCCACTTTTTGCGAAGATCCAAAGTAAGTTTCTCGATCTCCTCCCAAGTGGAAATAGAACGGATATGTTTTCCCGGGACTTTCAGAAGAGTGATGTTCATAATATTCATGATCTCCTTCTGCCGCTCGAGAACATCCGTACTTTTTGCCATAATTTCACCGAGATCTTTCTCGGAAAGATTTGGTGATTTCCGGTAAGCTACTTCAGGATTCAAAACAACTGAAGTCTCTCTGAAGAAATAATCAATACCCACATTCAGAGCTTCTGAAAGAGATATCAGCATCCCAGATGTTGGATACAACTTATTATTTTCATATTTTGAAATCGTCATCTTCGATACATTCATCTTATCCGCAAGTTCCTGCTGGCTCATAGCAGACAAACGTCTTGCCTGTTTTATACGTTCTCCAAACATGACCTGATTCCACAC
>CAZHDQ010000771.1:0-1705 GCA_964531595.1 uncultured Anaeromyxobacteraceae bacterium | reverse complement strand
CGTGTCGGTGCGGTCGGCCCGCAGCGAAGCCGGGACCCGCTTCGACCCGGCCGGGCGGCGGTCCGCAGATGTGGCCTTTGTTGAAGTCTTCCGGTCCCACGGGAACGCCAAGTGGATTCTGGGGTTGGTCTTGCCCGAAAGGAGGACGAAACCTCGTCTAGGCGATGCAGCGAACTGGCCAGAAGTTACGAGCGCTGGTAGAAAATCCCATACCACAGTTTCTGGGTCTTCTTGGCGAGATCGGGCTGCACCACAAGCGGTCCACGTGTCTTGGCGCCGTTTGGGAGTGCCCCTCTGATGCAAACTGCCCACTATCCTTGCCGCCAGAAAATGATTGGAAAATAGGTGCAAGCCGCCGGGTCGGGGTAGCATTGCCATCGCCGGATTGCGCCACGGCCGATGCGGCAGGAGGCTCGTCATGAATCGGATCGTGCACTCACGCGTGCGCTGGATCTGGGCCCTTTGGGTGATCGCGTTGGCATTCCTGGCGATGCCCCCCATCGAGAGCATGGCAAGCGGCAGGGCGCAAAAACCCGCCCGAAAGGCGCCCGAGAAGCGCAAGAAGCCCGATGCCCCGAAGGTGAGGACCCGTCCTACCTGGCCGATCGGGTCGAAATCGCCTCAACTGGGCGACGGGACGCTGCGACATGAAGTGGTGATCGCTGCACGTCGCGTCATCGGGATCCGCAACTCGTTCGATAACAATTCGTTCCTGGGACACATGCTGGCGGTAAATGGCTTGGCTAGGACGTGCCCGCGCACTCCATGTGCCCTGGGGCTATGGAATCGCTTGCGTTCGCGGCATGCGGAGTCGATGAAGCAACCGCCCAAGCCTGGTGACTTGGCAGTCTTTCGGCTGCCGAAGACCGCGGACAGTGATGAGGTCATCCTGATCGGTGTGGTCGTCGACGTGCAAGGCGATCGATTCCGATTCGTTGCGCCGTTTAGGGAAGATGTCCAGGAGGGCGTGGCGACATGGGCTAAGCGGGCCAAGGCGAATTCACGAGACACGGCGCTGATGACGTGCCGTCCGCCCAAGCCGGTGCCTCCGGCCGTAACGGGCAAGAAGGGCCGCTCCGGCAAAGGCAAGGCGAAAGTGGTCAAGGCACCGAAACCGATTCCGTGCCGGGCGGGGGAATTGCTGGTGGGTATCGTGTCGCTGGACGCGGTGGTTAAAATGGTGGACCGACCTACTAGCCGGCCAGGGCAATTGGGAGGCAAATGATGAAGGCCCGTCGGATGCTAATCCACGCCGTGGTCCTGAGCATGCTGTCGCTGGGTTGTGCAGGCTTGGTGCGGCATGACGATCGGATGGCTGAGGATGGCTTGCGTGCAGGCTACGGAGACTTGGCCGGTCAGCCCGACCAGCCGCGCGAACTGGCCATTGCACAGCCGTCGGATCGTCGGCCGCCAGTGACGATCATGGCGCCGCCACGCAGGTTGGCCTGCGAGGACGTGGCCGCGCTTGCCAGGGATGTGGCTCCGCGTCTGGGACTGGATGCCGCGCTGCTGGTCGGTGTGGCGTACACCGAGAGTCGGTTCATCGTGAATGCGGTGTCGCCGGCGTTTGCGGTCGGGCTGGTGCAGGTAATCCCTCGCACCGTAAATCATATTTAGATACACCTGCGCTCCTACAACCTCATGGTCAAGGGGGCTGTCTCCGTATGGAATCACAAATCCGGGTGCACCGTACGCCGGCAGATAC
>CAZHDQ010000770.1:0-1705 GCA_964531595.1 uncultured Anaeromyxobacteraceae bacterium | reverse complement strand
CGGACGGATGGGACGACTATTTTGGCTTGTACCAGGAAGTGCGTCGGCTCGAGGAGCACCGCATCCGGGAGGCCCTGGCCGCCACCGGACAGGTACGCATCGAGGCTGCGAGACTATTGAAAATCCCCCTACGAACGTTCCACACGAAGCTCAAAGATTACAACATAACCAATAAATCCGGGGGCGAATGATTATTTCACAAGGAGGTGTGTCGATGAAGTGGACCTGGCTCGCCGTCATGGCAACCGCACTCGCCTGGATGTGGCCCACGGGCGAAGCACTCGCGGCCTGTACGTTGGGGGTCGAAGTCCAGGGGGTATCACCTGTCTATGACTTCTTTTCCGGCACTGCGACGGCCCAGGCGTACGAGGTCAAAGTGAACCACGCCGCCGGCGACTCCTGCGACTTCGTCGTGACGTTCAGCCTCGGTGGTGCGCCCGACTACGACCGACGGATGACGCTGGGCGGTGGCACGCTACCCTACCAGTTGTACTCCCAGGCAAACCGGACCGGGGTTTTGAAGGATCTGCTGGACGCCCAGAGCGCTCTGGAGGTGCTGTCGGGGACGATCTCGGCGCAGAACACGTCACCGCGAACCCTGACCTTCCATTTGGTCATCCCTGCGGACCAGGTGGTCCCGCCCGGGGCATACCAGGATTCGGTAACTGTTTCTGTGTACGAGGGAACCCTGGGCGGTAATCCGGTGCTGGCCGACAGCGACGGACTGGTCGTTTCGACCACTATCGAACGGGACATCCAGTTGTCGCTGCCGAACACTGGAGCACCGTTCGACCCCGACGACAGGAACCAGTCCATGGACTTCGGGGTGTTGGGACAGGGCGATTCGCTGGGATTCGACCTGATGGTCCGAACGAACGCCGGCTACACAGTCAGCATGCTGTCCGACAACCAGGGACGCCTGAAGCACAAGGACCTTGCCGCCGCTGCGAACGCCACGGTTGATTACACGCTGCGGGTCGACGGCGCGGCGACAGACCTGTCTGGTAGCCAGGCTGTAATGGTTGCCAACGGCTCGGGAACCACACCACTTTCAGGTGTTCGCCACCCGACGACGGTAACGATCGGTTCGGTTGCGGGCAAGATCTCCGGGACCTATGAGGACACCGTCACGATAACCGCCGCCACCATCGATTAGACCGAACACATTTACGACAGATTCACCGGTGGGTTTGGGACTGTGTCCATCAATTACGTTGCTTTCACGACTTGCATCCACCCATATAGGCGCCCCAGAATTCACCCCGGGTTATTTCATGGAGCGTCGTCGCGAGACCGTCGAGACGGCCCGGCTACAAGGCACGGGGTGCAGGCGCGACTAAGCCTGTCTGGTGACAGGTGATTGGAGCGTCGGGGTCCCCGCAACGCAGCAGCCGGCGCCAGGATCGGCGGTCGCAGCAGACGCGGGCGTGAATAACCCGGGCTTAACCCGCTTGTCGGTCCAGGTTCCGCGCAGGACGTGGCGCTTCATGATGGCGTGTGGGCCCGCACCGCGTTGAGCATCACGAAGCACTTTGCCATCTGCCCGTCGGCCCAGCCCTAGCCGCCATTTTGTGCCACCACGTGCCGGTCGAAGGATTTTCTCAGCCCGCTTGACCACCCCTCGAAACGTCTTTTTCTTGCCCTTGTTTCCCCGGCGACAACCACCAGCGCCTCGCGGGTCCGGTCGGGGTGGCCGGCGCAGCGA
>CAZHDQ010000769.1:0-1707 GCA_964531595.1 uncultured Anaeromyxobacteraceae bacterium | reverse complement strand
GATCTACGCGCTGCACCTGCTGGTCGAGGCGGCCGAAAACGCCCCTGCCGAGCAGGTGGAGGCGGCGCTGAAGGAGGTGAACGAGGCGTTGGCGAAACTGAAGAAGGGCGCCGATTTCAGCTCGGTCGTCGCTGAATATTCCGAGGACGTGATGTCCAAGGAGAAAGGTGGCGATCTGGGGTTCTTCCGCCGTGGCGTCATGGTCCCGAAGTTCGAGGAGGCGGCGTTTGCACTGAAGCCCGGGCAGATGACCCAGGAACCGGTGCGCACGCCGTTCGGGTTCCACGTGATTAAATTGCTCGACCGAAAGCCCGAGCGGGTCCGTCCGCTGGCCGAGGTCTCCGATCAGATTCGCGAGAGCCTGAAGAACCGCGCGACGTTCAGGGCCCGCCGCGACCTAGTCCAGGCGCTGAAGGCCACAGCCACGATCGAACGCAAACTCTAGGAGCACCCTGACGACGCGTTTCCGGAGGCGAGGGTGATCGTTTCCAACCGGTTTCTCAAGCCCAACCGGGCCGAGTACGACCCGGCATAGAGGAAGTCATGAACGCCCGAAGTGGACTGGAACACATTGAACCGACCTTGTTCGAGCGAGGCGCCCCGGGGCGTAGCGCGGTGCAGGTGCCCGCTTGCGACGACGCGACCCCTGCCATTCCCCCAGGGCTGTTGCGCAAGACGCCTCCCCTGCTGCCCGAGGCGTCCGAAATCGAGGTTGTTCGTCATTTTACGCGCCTATCGCGGATGAACTTCGGGATCGATGTAGGCATGTACCCGCTGGGCTCATGCACGATGAAGTACAACCCGCGAGTCTGCGAGGACACGGCGGCGCTGGATGGATTTGCCGGGCTGCACCCAATGATGCCGACCGACCGTGTGCAGGGGGCGCTGGCCGTGATGGCCGAGCTGGAGGACGCCCTGGTCGAATTGTCGGGAATGTCGGCGGTGTCGCTGCTGCCGGCGGCGGGCGCCCACGGCGAACTGGCCGGAATGATGGTGATCCGAGAGGCGCTTCGGGCGCGGGGCGACGTGCGCAAGAAGGTGCTGATCCCCGACACGGCCCACGGGACCAACCCGGCGTCGTGCGCGCTGGCCGGCTACAAGGTGGTACAGGTCAAGAGCGATGCGTTCGGCCTGCTTGACCCAGCCGCAGTGGCGGCAGCGATGGACGAGGATGTCGCAGCTATCATGATTACCAACCCGAACACGCTGGGACTGTTCGAGCAGCACGTGTTCGAGGTGACGCAGATCGTCCACGCCAAGGGCGGCTTAGTGTACGGCGACGGCGCGAACCTCAACGCGATCATGGGCAAATATCGGCCCGCGTGCCTGGGCCTGGATGTGATCCACTTCAATCTGCACAAGACGTTCTCGACGCCTCACGGCGGCGGCGGGCCAGGGTCCGGGCCGATCGGTGTCGTACAGGAACTGGTTCCCTTCCTGCCGGTGCCGCGGGTGACCCGCCACGAAGACAAGACGTTCTCACTGTCGGACGCGTTTCCCCAATCTGTGGGCCGCATCCGCACGTTCGCCGGGCAGTTTCTGGTGCTGGTGCGGGCGCTGACCTACATCCGGGCACTGGGTGCATCCGGCTTGGCGCGGGCTGCCGAGCGGGCGGTCATCAACGCTAACTACGTCCGGGCAAAGCTGACCGGTAAGTACCACCTGCCCTACCCAGGAATGTGTATGCACGAGGTCGTCTTTTCGGAC
>CAZHDQ010000768.1:0-1709 GCA_964531595.1 uncultured Anaeromyxobacteraceae bacterium | reverse complement strand
TCAACATCTTGCTTATTTTATCTAAAGGCTCTTGGGTGGAGGGGTACCCATGATACAGACCAGAAATAGGAAACTGACCGAACGAGACCAAGATACGTTGGAATCCGGCGAACGAATCGAGAACCCGAATGACGTCCGCACCGTCAGCCCGGCTGATCTGGCCGCCGCTCCAGTCAACGCTATCCTGGCCTACCTCAGCCGTGTCGGCGACACGCCGCTGCTGACCCGTGAACAGGAACGCGAGCTGGCGATTGCAATGGAAGAAGGCAATCGCGAGACCTTCACGTGGTTGGTCCATATCCCGTTCTGCCGGGATCACCTGCTCGGTTTCCCGCAGCGGCTGACCTCGGGCGAGGTCGCGCTGCAAGACATTTCAACGTTGGAAGAAAGCAGCCACGAAGACTGGACGCCTTCGCTGACCAACGAACTGAACGTATTCGCGGGCCGCATCGAAGAATTGTCTGCGCGCTTCTCCAAGCCGAAACGGTCTGGGGCACGGGTGGACAACGAATGGCTGGCAGACGCGCTACACGAAACCTACGGCGAATTCCGCTTCGGCGCAGGCATCGTCAGGATGGTCGTCCGCACCTTATGGCAGCAGATGGGGCGACTGTCGGACACGGATGCCGGGCCTGACCCGGAAGATCGCAGCGACGCCAATGCCTTCGGTTCCTTGGACCTGGACGCAGGCGTTCTGTCGGGTGCCGCAACCGCGCGGGCTACCAAACTGGTACTGGGGCTGGCGGGCGACGACCTGGCAGGGGCTGTGACGGCTCTGGCCAAGGCGCAACGCAAGGTGACCGAGTCTCGCTCCCGGATGATCCGCGCGAACCTACGGCTCGTCGTATCCATCGCCAAGCACTACATGAACCGCGGCATGCCGCTGCTGGACCTGATCCAGGAAGGCAACATTGGCCTGATGAAGGCAGTCAGCCGATTCGACTGGCGCTACGGCCACAAGTTCAGCACCTACGCTACGTGGTGGATTCGACAGGCAATCACGCGAGCAGTGGCCGAGCACGGCCGGACCATCCGGGTGCCGCTGCACCTTGTCGAGTGCCTGTCCAAGGTCCAGCGGGTGCGACAGCAGTTGCAGCAGAACAGCGACCGTATCGCTACGATCGAGGAAGTCGCGGCTGAGTCGGGCTACACGGTGGAACAGGTGGCTCGGGCCGAACGGACCTCGGTCCGAACGATATCCCTGGACCTTCCAATCGGTGACGACGACGCCCAATTGCGGGACTTGGTCGAGGATCCGAACTCGCTCCAACCGTTCGATGAGGCCGTCGACAGCAGCCTGCGCGTTGGCATCCGAAAGTTGCTGGCCAGCCTGACGCCTAAGGAAGAGGCCGTGATCCGCCTGCGCTTCGGTATCGGCGCATCGCGCGAGCACACGCTCGAAGAAGTTGGCGAAGCGGTCGGTATGACCCGCGAACGCGTACGGCAGATCGAGGTCAAGGCCCTGGGGCGACTGCACAATCCCGCGTTCCAGCGGGAGATGCAGGAATTCCTGGTCGATTGATAGCGCGCCCTGGCCGGCCAGTCGGAAGTTCTTGGTTCACCGAAAGGCGTTGCCAGCCACACCCTTGGATTGTCGTTCGCCCGCGGTTCCCCGCACAGACTAGAACACCGGCCAAAACGTTTGATTACCGGCCCCCAAATCCACCGTCAAACCGATGACCGAGGTCGGCGAGACAGGGTCAACTGCA
>CAZHDQ010000767.1:0-1711 GCA_964531595.1 uncultured Anaeromyxobacteraceae bacterium | reverse complement strand
GAGGCCGCCGAGGGGTGCTGCGTCGGCGATGCGGACTGTGATGACGGCAACTTCTGCACGAAGGATACCTGCGTGAACGGCGTGTGTGCCCACGGTGATCCGCTCCCCGATTGCTGCAACAATGACGCCGATTGCGACGACGATGACGACTGCACGAAGAACCTGTGCAACGACCTCCACCGGTGCAACTTCGACACGAAGGACCCGGCCGCCGGTTGCTGCACCCAACCGAAGGACTGCCACGACAGCGACTACTGCACTACGGACGAGTGCATTGATGGAAGATGCGTCAACAAGCGAGATCCGGGATGCTGCCAGTACGACGAGGACTGCGAGGACGCCGACCCATGCACACGGGGCGTCTGTGATTTCTCCGAGTGCGCGTACACGCCGGTCGTCGATTGCTGCAACGAGGACACAGACTGCCCGGTCGTCGCCTGCACGACCGCCACCTGCCTCGACAATGCGTGTGTCCACACGCCGCTTCAGAACTGCTGCACTGTGGATCAGGATTGTGGCGACCCTTGCCTTGTTTGCGACATCCCGGCGGGTGTGGACGAGGGCGGGTGCGTCCTGAAGGGCACGCCCGAATGCTGCACGACGACGGTCCTCGACATCGTGTTTTCCGACCTCGGGGGCTTCGTTATTTCGTCTCTGGCCGCGCCTGTCTACGCCGAAGCGCCCTCGTGGAACCTGGACGGCCTGCGCACAGTCAGTGCGCCTACGGCCCTGTATTTTGGGGACCCGGCCACGCACCGGTTGTACCCTCTGACCCTGGAAGATGGCAAGCGGGTGGGCGGCCGGGCGACGCGCGCAGGCGTGGATTTGGGCAGCACGACGAACCCGGTCCTGTCCTTCCAGGTCTACCGCAGCGGCAGCATCGTGTCCTCGGTCGACGTGCTGTCGGTCATCGTCGTCGACGGGGGCACCGAGGCGGTGGTGTGGTCGACGGCTAACCAAGCGGTCGGCGCGGGGGCGTTCGAACTGGTCTCGATAGGCCTGTCGGCGTTTGCAGGCCGCGTCGTGTCGCTGGTCCTGGAGTTCGACAGCCGGTCGGACTTCGCGACAGACTACGAAGGGGTCTGGGTCGACGACCTGAAGGTATCGGGGCAATGCCTGTGAGCGAAGATGCGGGCCCGCAGCAGATGCCCCGGCTGCCAGCCGATGTTGAGGCCGTGCCGGAGGACGTAGTCGACCCTGCAATCGGGTCGAGCACGGTCCGCGAACAGGTCCTTCGAGACGCCGAACGGTTGCGCCGGGCCGCCGTGCTGCTGTCTCGGGGCACCATCGCCGGCGTCGTCGCGCTGCACATCGGCGCCTCGGCGTCGCTGACGGCGATCGTGTTCGCGCGCCCGTTCCCCTATCCGTTCATGTACCCGCTGATGGGCTTCTTATTACTGAACCTGCTGGGTATCCGGTTTGTCGCCGCGGCTGCTGGCCGACGGGGTGCGGCGATCCGCGCGATGGCCACGAACTTGGTGATGCACGCGTTCTTCCTGTACGTGCTGTTCGATCAGATCCCGGGGCGGGCCGTCGTCGTCCGCAGAGGTTTCGCCGAAAGGCCCGAGCAGTGGGTGCTGCTTTTGCCGATTGGCCTTTACGTCGCCGCGATGGTCGGGATGGTTGTGCATGGATTCCTGCACCGGCGGTCCCGGCGGCTGGGCCAGGCTGTGACCTGAGACCTATGCACGCACCGTCGAGGCCGCAGGCC
>CAZHDQ010000766.1:0-1716 GCA_964531595.1 uncultured Anaeromyxobacteraceae bacterium | reverse complement strand
ACCGTTCCGCAGTATCCTCGAAATGAACAACCACCCGATTTCACTGGGGAGTCGGGAGATACGGAGGAGCAGACTTGCGCAGAATCCACCAAGAACAGCTCATCCGGAAAGAAGAGGCTCATCCGGAAAGAGGAGAGGTAGCCCGTTGAAGATGGCGGCGGTGGCTGCGTCGTTCGGCCTGTCGTGAACCGGCGAGAGTCGGTTCGTCATCGTCCGTGAAGCAGTTCACGCTTGATGCCTTCCGCCAGCCACGAACGGATCAACGTCTGGTATGGTATGGCCTTCTGCGTGGCGATCCGCTTCAAGGCCACGATTTGGGCCGCATCCAGTTTGATGGAGACGTTCTTGAGGGCTCGCCTGCGCGCGCCACGCAGGATCTGCGCCCGCAATTCCTCATCCAGCGCAAATTCGATGGGTTCTTCCTCGATTTGACTCAGGATGCCTTCGCGGTCAATCAAAGTCGCAAGTTCCTCGGTCTTCTTGGCGGGCTTCTTCATCATCGACCTCCCCGGTGCTTCTGGTAGAACCGACGCTCGGCACTGGTCATGTCCCATCCCGTGATCGGTCGGGCCAGCCCCTTGCTCTTCATTTCGAACACGACGATCAATAGACGACCGGATACTGCGGGGCCAAACGCCGCGTAGTGACCTCGCTTGGTCCTCCGATAGATGGGCGCCACTGCGAAGACCTCCTCGGCCTCGTCAGGTTCGATGCCGTGGCCCAAGGCCAGATGCAGTTCGTTGCCGTCGTCCCATTCGAAGCCCGATATCTTCACGGACATCCTCCGGCCACACAAGGTAATACGTTACATTACCGCATGGCGCGCGTCAAGGAACCCATTGAGTCGAGCGAATCGGGTTGGTTCAACCCGGGCTCAAGGGCAAATCGCGTTGCCCCAGTCGGATGGGTCGGGCCCCATTTGCAGTTCCAGGGTGCCGCCCTTTGCGATGGTTTCGTGGGAAATTCGTGGGGTGGCCAGGGGCCGGCCACCCCGAACGGACCCCTCACCGGATTGGTGAAACTACGACTGGGGCATGCTCAATGATTTCAAGATGTAGAAAAATGTGACGGTGGATCACGGTGTCTGGAGTGGGCTCACGAAGGCTCCGAGCAGTGTCTCGCCGTCAATCCTTCGCCATTCAGGTGGCCACCCAGCTTTACGATGACGAACGCCGCTTACCGCGCCTGGCAGGCTGGAGGCCTAGCGGCAAGGTTTGCGCCTGGCACGAATCCTGTTAGCGTTTCTTGTTCGGCCCCGTGGTTTTTAATACCGGCCCCGACCCGGGGACTCGGCCTGTCGGCTCTGGAGGTGATCATGTTCCTGGCACTGCGATTGCTGCCGGCGATCTTGTCTGCGCTGGTGCTGGGCGCACATTTTCTGCGTTCTGGGGGCGCTGTTGTGGCTGTGGCATGCGCCTTGTTCCCGTTGATCCTGCTTGCTCACCGGATCTGGGCCGTCCGCGCGGTCCAGGCGTTCCTGGTGTTTGCTGCGGGCACATGGGGCTGGACCGCGTTTCAGATTGCTGGACAGCGTATGGAAGCGAGCCTGCCCTGGGCCCGAATGGCGCTGATCCTGGGCGCGGTCGGGTTGCTGGCCGTTGCTGCCGCCCTGCTGCTTGGGGCCAGAAAAACCCGACAGCGCCTGGTCAGGGCGCCCTGACCCTTAGGGCCTGTTACGAAACAACCGCTCCACTGCGAGCGGCGATCCATCTCGCC
>CAZHDQ010000765.1:0-1719 GCA_964531595.1 uncultured Anaeromyxobacteraceae bacterium | reverse complement strand
AAAGTTCAGCCGGCAGATGTAGAAGATGCCGTAGCCGAACGTCACTGACAGGAATACGCTCAAGCGGTTGCGTTCATAGCGGTGCCGGATAGATTCCGACGTCTCGTCTGGGTCGACCGGACGATCGGCGCCGGTTCGAAACCAGTTAAATATTGAGCGCAGGGGATTTGCCATCAGTCTCCGGGTCCCAAGCCGGCCCGAATGGTACCATCGCGACCGTGACGGTCCACCCCTTTTCCGGCTGGTGAGGGGTGTCCGATCCAATGGTTGCACGAACGGCCTTTCCGTGGCGCCCGGTTCGTCCGATGATTCGGGGCTTTGAAAAGGCCGGATTCAAGGCGGGGTAGAGGAGGCTGGAGGGTTTCATGGGCAAGACGATGTTGCTGCTGACGGCACACGCGGATGACGCAGAGTTCTTCGCTGGTGGGACGATCCTGCGTGCGGTGGCCGAAGGCTGGACGGTCCACGAGGTCATCGCGACCGACAACGGTAAGGGCAGTTTCGAGTTGTCGACGACGGATTTGGTGACAGCCAGCCGAGACCGCGAGGAGGCCGCGGTGGCCGCCTTCGTGGGCAAGGAATCGGTGGAATTTTTGGGATATCCGGACGGCGACATGGCTGCGGTGTCGCCGCTGGTCCTACGCGGTCAGTTCATGCGTGCGATTCGCAGGTTGCGGCCAGACCGCGTGCTGACGTTCGACCCCTACGCGCCTTTCGAGCCCCATCCGGACCACCGGGCCGTGGCATGGGCGGCTGTCGAGGCAATCACATTCGGGCACATGCCGCTGTTTTACCCCGAGCACCGTGAGGAAGGGTTGGCGCCGCACCTGGTCCCGGACCGATGGTACTTCGCGAAGTCAGCCGAGCGGTTCAACCACTTCGAAGACGTGTCTGAAACCCTGGATCGTAAGATCGACGCGTTGCTGCTGCACGAATCGCAGATGAAGATGACGGTCGACGACATCCGGATGTCCCTGCTGGCCACTGGCAAGAGCCCGGAACTGCTGCCGCTGCTGGACAGGGACAACCCCGGGCCGCTGCTGCGTGCGCTGATCCCGGCGTGGGCGGCGCAGACGGGGGCGCGGGCAGGGCTGGCGGCTGCCGAAGGGTTCCGTCGCGAGAACGCGGGCGACCTGTTCGCGGATTAGGCGGATCGTCAGCCTACGCCGGGCGCCGGTATGCCAGAGTCGCCCAGGAGTCGTCGCACAGCGTTTCCAGCGGGGTCAGACCGCCATCGCGAATGGCTTGGTCGACCGCCGTCTGGTGGCACAGCAGGACTCCCGACACGACCAGCGTTCCGCCCGGAGCAACGGCATCAGTGATGGGCCGGGCCAGACGAAGCAGGGTGTGGGCCACCAGGTTAGCGACCACTATGTCGAACCGCCCCTCGCCACCGGACAGGGGCTGCGTCGTTACTGCGAATCGTTCGCCGACGCCGTTGCAAACCGCATTTTCGTGTGCCTCGGCCACCGCATCAGGGTCAACATCGATGCCCACGGCCTTTTCGACCCCCAGCATCAGGCCGCCGATCGCCAGTATCCCGGTTCCGGTCCCGACATCCAGCAGCGTCCTGGAAGGCGTTTTCGGGGCCAGCACCACGCCCTCGATCAGGCTTAGGCACGACGCCGTGGTGAAGTGCGTCCCCGTACCGAACGCCATTCCAGGGTCAATGCGTATCACGATCCGGTCCGTTGCCGGCGGGTCCTCCCACGAAGGGCA
>CAZHDQ010000764.1:0-1727 GCA_964531595.1 uncultured Anaeromyxobacteraceae bacterium | reverse complement strand
GGTGGGCCGGGGCTTGTTTTTGGTGATCAAGGATCCGGACCTCCATCACTGAATTTAGCGGAAGCCTCTTTTCCGCCTTTGACGCCATTCTACCGCGCTTCTCGCCCTGGCAAACCATAATGGACAACGATTTCGACTCACCCCGATTTTCCTCGCCAGATGGCTGTGCGTTAATGGCGGTGTGGACTCTCAGACCGAAAACGCGATGTGGGGCTTCAGCGCCGGTCTGAACGCGATCCCCCCCCACCCGGTGTGGAAGCGATCCCCATCCGAGTTGAGCAGCGTCGGGCCCGGCGTGGACTGTGCGTAACGTCAGCGTCGGACCGATTCTAGCGTCCATGAAAAAGACAGCAAAGAAGCGTCCGTGTTCGGTTTGCCGGAAATGGTTTGTTCCCGACCGTCGGGCACGGGACCGGCAGCGATGCTGCGGGGCGGCGGAATGTCGTCTGGTGGAGCACTGTGCAGTGGAACGAGTTACGTTGAGCAATGAGACTGCCTGGGCAAGATTCAGGACACGTCTTGCGTTTTTCTTGAAGCGAGCGGACTCCGCAACCTAATTTAGCAATTCGCCGCCTACAATCACTGGCATGCGTATTCCGGTGGCAAACCTTCAACTCGCTCGGCTTGGGGGCCCGACTCAGGACGCTGAACAAAGTATTGGTAGAAACTTCATGGTGCGAAGAATTCCCGTAAAACATCGAGGGTCTCTGTTGCCTCGTTCGGATCGAGAGTTCCGAGATTTTTGATGAATCTCAACTTGTCGATGGTGCGAATCTGGTCGATGACGATTTGGCCGGCTTTACCGTCGAAGTGTGTTTCAACCCGCGAAGGGTAGGGCCTGCCCTTGGTTGTCATTGGTGCGATGACCACTGTGTGAATGTGCCGGTTCATCTCGTCTGGTGAGACCACAACGCATGGCCTAGCCTTGCGGATCTCGCTTCCAATCGTCGGTTCCAGGTTAACGAGGAAGACGTCGAATCGTTTTACTTCCACTCCCAGTCCTCCGAATCGAAGGAATGCTCTAAAACCTTGTTCGCATCCGCAAGGCGGTCATCACCATGTTCGGCCATCAACTTGAACGCCGCCTCCCATCCGGTTCGGGCCTTTTGCACCGCGCGAATCACGAGGGAATCTCGGCGAACCAGGATTTCGACTTCGCCTTTTAGTCGAGTCTGCTCCAGTAGCGCCTTTGGGATCCGAATTCCCTGCGAGTTGCCAATTTTAACAATGTTAGTCTTCATTAAATACCTCATGGTGGTCACATTGTACTTACGTGCAGTAGTTTCGGCAAGTAGATCTCTGACAGTAGATCTCTGAACGTCGACGGTGTAAACCTTAGACCCTGGCAAGGGGCTGCGTGTGACTGGCGACTCACGGGACCAAGCGCCGTCGGCTGAAGAGGAAAACGCTGGCAAGGAGGATGATGGGAAGCACTGCCAGGTTAGGCGTACGTGAAGCGATGCACCCGTCCGAGGCTGCCTTGCTTTCAGGAGTGGGGGCAACGTCAGAGTTCGTGGCCGAATCAGCGCCAGAATCGTCGGGTGGGGTGATCGCGTCGTTCGTGTCGGTAGAGTCGGAAGCGTCAGGGATTGGGTCGTCGTTTTCGGCCGGACAGACGATTTCGACGGTGAACTCCGCGGTAGGATAGTCGGTGGGCAACCAGTGGATCAGCACGAAGCCCTGTTTCCGTTGGGCGGGCGGGCGTAGTGGCGACGGTGGTGGCATGA
>CAZHDQ010000763.1:0-1732 GCA_964531595.1 uncultured Anaeromyxobacteraceae bacterium | reverse complement strand
CATCCACTTCGACCTGCCCTCGGACGCGCAGCAGTACATCCACCGCACGGGCCGTACCGGGCGCGTGAACCGCAGAGGACGGGCGATCTCGATGGTTTCGGTCCGCGACCTCCAGGCGCTCAAGCGCATCGAGTGGACCTACGGGATCCGACTGACCCCTGCGGAAACCCCCACGCGCGAGGAGACGCTGAAGATGCTGGCTGATCGACGCATTCGTGAGTTCAAGGAGCGCCTGGACGCCGGCGCAGTGATTCCCGAGGAATTCGTCACCATCGCCAGGGAGATCCTGACGGACCCCGACGCTGAAGGCTTGGTGTCCCTGTTGATCGACAACTACCTTTCGGGCCCGGTCACGACGACCAACGGCTCGCCTGACGGAAATGGGGCCGATTCGCGGCCTGAACGTGAGCCCCGACCACAGTTTCAGGGTGGCGGAGGCCGTCCTCCAGCCGGCGGCGCCCGCGGTGGACAAGGACGTGGCCCCCGACGCTCTGGCGGGCGCAGTTAGGCAACCATCCTTGCGTACCCGAATCCGTTTTCCGATCCCTTGCAGCCTGAAAGCCCCCGCACCAAGAGGTCCAGCATGATTCGAATCCGTGACCTACGCCTGGGAGTCGACTGTGACGACGACGCCATCGGCGGGGCAATCCGCAACCGATTGATTGTTTCAGCCGACCGCATCAAATCCTGGAGGGTCGTACGCCGCTCCGTTGACGCCCGCCACAAGGGACACGCCGTGTTCGTGTTGACCGTCGATGTCGACGTCACGAACGAATCGGCATTACTCGCCTACCACGTCGATGCGCCGGACATCGGCCTGCCGCCCGAGGGCCGATACGAATCGCCGGCACCTGGAACCACCCCCCTGCCCCACCGCCCCGTAATTGTGGGCAGCGGACCAGCGGGTCTTTTTTGCGCATTGACGCTGGCCCGGGCGGGTTTTCGCCCCCTGGTCCTGGAACGCGGCGGGCCTGTTTCCGAACGCATCGCCGCCGTCAAACGGTTCTGGGATGATGGCACCCTTGACCCGAACTGCAACGTGGCGTTCGGCGAGGGTGGTGCGGGCACCTTCTCGGACGGCAAGTTGACGACCCGGATTCGTGATCCCCGTTGCCGGCAGGTGTTGACCGACTTGGTAGCGGCCGGCGCACCGGACGACATCTTGTACTCGTACCAGCCGCACGTCGGGACCGACCTGTTGCGCGCCGTCGTTGGGCGGGTCCGCCAGGCAATCATCGAGGCCGGCGGCGAGTTCCGTTTCGACGCGCGGGTGACCGATCTGGTAATCGACGGCGACCGCATAACCGGCATCCAGATCGCCGATGGCGACGTCGTTGCGACAGAGGCCGTCATTCTGGCCATCGGCCATAGTGCGCGGGACACCTACCAGATGCTGCTGCGACGCGGCGTTCCGATGGAGCGCAAGCCGTTTTCCATCGGTGTACGGATCGAGCATCCGCAGCGCCTGATCAACCGCGCCCAGTACGGCGACCTGCTGGACCACCCGGCCTTGGACCCGGCGACTTACCAGTTGGCGTGGCGGGCCGACGACGGCCGAGGTGCCTACACATTCTGCATGTGCCCCGGTGGATACGTCATGAACGCGGCTACCGAAGCCGACGGCCTGACCACGAACGGCATGAGCCACCACGCGCGTAACGCTACCAACGCGAACGCCGCGCTGGTCGTCGAGGTGCGCCCTGAAGATTTCGAACCCGAGGGTGGCGTGCTG
>CAZHDQ010000762.1:0-1739 GCA_964531595.1 uncultured Anaeromyxobacteraceae bacterium | reverse complement strand
TCCCCGCAGAATCAAACGACGCAGCGGACGCATGGTGCGCGGTCGATCCCCAGGCACCCCCTTACGACGACACCGGCAATCGGGGGACCCCAGGGACCTCGAATGGGCGGTGCCTGGTGCCCGGGCAGTGTCTCGACACGGACGGGTTTCGCCCCGTAAGTACACCGTCGCCCGGGGACGCGACCTTTTCGGAAATCTACGCCGATACGCCGGGCACTGACGACCCGATGGCCGAATGGGTCGAGATCCGGGTACACCGCGGATTCGATCTGGCCGGGCTGGTCATGGATCACGCCACGGCGACGGGCACACGTTCTTTTACCATCCCAGAAACAGCCTGTCTGGCACTGGCGACCGGGACCTTCGCGGTTCTGGGAGCGACAGACGACCCCGCTAGGAACGGCGATGTAAACGGCATGATCGCGGCGTTCCCATCTGGGCTGAACCTCTACAACGGGGCCGCCACCCTGACACTGAGGACCGCCGGCGGGATCGAAATCGCCCGATCCGAACACCCGGCGGCCCGCCCTGGCGTCACGGTCGGTGTCGACCCAGACAGCTCCGTGTGGTGCGTCCAGCGAATGGCCGGGCTCTTCGAGGGCACCGGAACTCCGGGAACGGACAACGACACGTGCGAGGCAAACCAATGAAACCTACGACGCTCTTGTCCTGGGCCGCCCTGGCCGGTGTCGCATTCACGACCAACTGCCAACCTGACGATGCCTGCGGCCCATCCACAGCACGCGTTTCACACGTCGTAGATGGCGACACACTGGACATCGAGGACGGAAACCGCATCCGTATCCTGGGGATCGATGCGCCGGAAACCGGCGTCGGCGCCGAATGCGGCGGTTGGGAGGCGCACGCGGCACTGGCGGCTCGAACCGAAGGCCGGCAAATCACTCTGTCATACGACGCGACCTGCCGCGACCGCTACGGCAGATTGCTGGCCCATGTCTGGGTTGATGGAGCTCTGCTAGGGCTGGAAATGCTTGCCTCTGGTTTCGCTTGCCCTTATTTCCCGGAACCCGACGGGGTATCCATGGACGCCTTCGTCCGAGCGGCCCAGGTAGCAAGGGCCCAAGGTCTGGGCATCTGGGGCACCTGCCACCCCTCGCCGTGCGAATGACAATTGCAGGGGTAAAAAGGTCTCCCGGGATCAAACGGCCCGGCGGCTAGCGGTGCCGAGCGGCCCAGGCTAAACGTTTCAGCCCTTGCGCGCCTTGGCCTCAGCCCGCTCGCGGGCAAGGCGAAGGGCCAGGGCCATCGCACTCTCGCCGGCAGGCGGTTCGGCCTGGGCATGGCCCGACGCGGGGCGCGCCTCCATGTAGCGCGCGCGGGTTGCCGCATCGATGTCATCCTCCCTGGTGGCCAGTGCCTTCAGGGACAGGCCGATTCGCCGTTGGTCCGGATCCAGCGACACGATCGACACGTTCAGTTCGTCGCCAACTTTGACTATGTCCCCCGGCGAGCGGACTCGCTTGTCGGCGCTCATTTCGGAAATGTGCAGCAGCCCTTCGATCCCGGGTGCCAGCTCCAGAAATGCGCCGAACGCCGCAATCCGCGTAACTTGGCCTCGGACCGTCCGCCCAACTGCGAAGCCGTCGCCCACCGATGACCAAGGATTCTCGCCCATCTGGCGAAGGCTGGCAGATACCCGTGGACGCCCATCACGAATTTCGACCCGCATGATCATCACAGACACCTGCTGGCCCAGCGGCAGCAGCGTTTCCGGCTCG
>CAZHDQ010000761.1:0-1739 GCA_964531595.1 uncultured Anaeromyxobacteraceae bacterium | reverse complement strand
GACAGCAAGCGGCGGCACCAGGCGCGTGACCTCGCGGAAGAGGGGCACCGCCTGGTCCGAGCGGCCGTCGTCGGTCAGTAGTTGAGCCAGACCCAAGTGGGCGGATACCGACATCGGGAAGTCGCGGACGGTGACCCGAAGGATCGTTTCACTGTTGCGCCACTGGACCGACCGCTGGAACGTTAGCGCGGAAAACGTCACCAGTGCGACGACTGCCAGCACCCGCCCGAATCGTGTCAGCAGTGCCGAGCCTCGCAGCGCCACCGCACCGCCCGCGACCGCGACCAGCAGACCGACCAGCGGCACATACATGAAGCGCTCGCCCGCGGCATCGAAGAACGGGATTATGTGCGAAACCGGCAGCAGCGCGACCGCGAAGAACGCCAATCCGAAGGATGCCAGACGCGCGCGTCGGAAGGTCGCCGCGATACCCGCGACCGTTCCCACCATCAGTAACGTGCCGGCCAGGATGTCCGGTTCCAGCCAGGTCCCGGGAATGCCCAGGATGCCCCAGTCGTAGAACGGGCACAGCGGGTATGGCAGCACGGCGAGGCGCAGGTACAGGAAGAACACGCGAGGCACCATGGCCGCGCGTTGGAACAAGGACATGCCGTCGAAGAAGTCGAAGACGCCGGCGCCAGTCATTGTGGCGCGCAGCCCCAGGTACGCGACCCCGATAATCGCCAGGGGCACGTAGACCCCCAGGATGCGACGGCGGTCCAGACCGCGGGCATATAGGTCAGCGAGCAGCAGCAGCCCAGGGGTGACCAGCGTGACTTCCTTGGCCAGCAGTCCGGCGGCGAAGGCAACGCAGGCCAGCACGATCCGCCACACTGGATCCGGCGCGTGCAAGGCGGTGCCTGGGTTAGCCGGCTTTGCCCCCCACGAGCGCCCCAGCAGCGCCAGCACGACAAAAGTGGCCAGCCCCGAAAGGAGTGTGGTCCGGTAGGACACCAGATTGACGGCTTCCGTGTGGACGGGATGGACGGCCCAAAGCAGCGCTACTATCGTCGGCAGCAGGTCCCGGGGGCGCCAGGTCGGGCCAGGGGCGTCCGGCGGGTCCCTGTCGCGTCTTCCTGCGAACAGGCGTCGCAGCCATGCCAGCAGCGCCAGGGCGGCCCCCACGTGGATCGCCAGGTTGGTCGTGTGAAACACCAGCGGGTTCGGTCCGCCGCCCAGTGCCCAGTCCAGGGCCATGCTAGCCTCGGCCATGGGCCGGAAATAGGGCCGGTTCTGGGCCTGTCCCAGTTCGTATTCAACGCCGCCCGCCCATGACCGCGAAAAGATCCCGGGGACGTTTCGCAAGGATCGGATGTCCAGGTTTTTCAGGACCAGATATTCGTCGTCCCAGGCAAAACCGTTGACGAAAACGGGGGCATAGGCGACCACCGCGGCAATCGCGACGGCAAGGTAGGGGGCGAAGCGCGATGCGCGCATCAGGACAGCCTCGATCGCAGGCGCTGCCAGCGGCGCTGCAGGTCTTGTACGTACTTGGGTCGCCATGGGCGCCGCAGGTATGCGAATGCCCCCAAAATGCCACCCATATGCACCGAAACCGCCACGTTCGCCCCGAACACCAGCATGACGACGTCCATGCCGATAATCAGCCAGATCAGGTTGCCCGCGCGCATCGGGGCCAACCCGAAGAATCGCAGTTCCGCCTGGGGAAACATCAGCGCGAAGGCGGTCAGGACGCCGACGATCGCGCCCGACGCCCCGATGGCCATGACGTCAGGGGT
>CAZHDQ010000760.1:0-1740 GCA_964531595.1 uncultured Anaeromyxobacteraceae bacterium | reverse complement strand
GCGTAACGTGGCGGGCGTTGGTCGTTTGCCGCGTGCCGTGGTGCTGGTGCATCTGTCCCAGTCACACAATCGCCCCGACCTGGCGCTGGAAGAGGTCATCGGGTTTGCGGCGCTGGCGGGCCTGCCCGTATCGGTCGATGCGGCGCCGCGATCGGTCCCTGGACCGCTGATCGATCTGTAGGGCGTAAAGCGATTGAGACAGGTCATCAGGGGGGTGGCGCGTCCTCCTCGAGGATGCGTTTCAGGCGTTCCAGCCGCTCGGTCATGTCGCCGATCCACTCCTCCTGGGCACCGTGGAAGCGTGCCGCCGAGAGGTTGCGCTCGTAGGCGGCTACGGCCTTGGCCACCAGTGGGCGAGCCTGTGCCTTCAGTTCGCCCAGATAGACTCGCAGTTGCTCAGGGGTGAACTCGGGGGGCGTCTGCGCGTTCATGATTGCGTCGTAGAATTCCTCGTACATGCGGCCGACGCGGATGCCTGCCTGGACGCCCCAGTAGGCGTTGCCAAGCCGGATTGTCCGCAGGTACTCGGCTTGTGCCTTAAGGAAAAGTGTGGCCTTGTCGGTCAGATCCTTTTCCATCCGGTCGGTTGGCAGGATGAACCGAATCTGGGCGAACAGGTCATGCCAGGTTGCTGCCCCCTCGAATGCGGCCATCGCAACAAAGTAGTTGCCTGCCATCTGGGGGTTGGTCGCACTGCGATCGTGTAGCATCATCACCCGATCTACGTGCGTCCTGGCCTCCGGATAGCGGCCGAGCATTCTGCAGGCGCGCGCGAGTCGGGCACGGATCTCGACCTCGTCCTCGCGGGTCGTTGGGCCCATCGAAAGCCGGGACAGCAGGACATCGCGTGCCTCGGACCATTCGCCCGCAGCCAGCAGGGCCTCGCCCAGGCGCTGCAATGCGTCGGCGTTGTCCGAGTCGGTCGGATCCGCTTCGATGAACGCCCGAAAGTCGGTTGCTGCCGCCGCGGGTCGCTGAACCGCCAAATGAGTCAACCCGCGGTTGAACAGGGCGGGACGTGCGTAGGGGCTATCTGGAAAGTGTTCGAGGATCAAACCGAACTTTCTGAGCGCATCTGAGTGGTGTCCTGCATCGAAATCAGCGGCCGCTTCGACGAACAGGACCTCGGGGTCCATGGTATCGACTTTGACCCCGTCCGGCGTTGCGGTCGCCCTGAATGACAAGGGGTCCAACCGGACCTGACGGGTCGCAGGTGAGCAGGCTGCCAGGAACATGGCGGCGAAAAGCGGCATCGAAAAGAAGAACCCGAGGCGGCGCATCGGCAATCCATCAAAGTGACCAACGAATGTTAGCGGTCACAATGACAAAGGGCAATTGGACGTGAATTGACATCGCATGGATGCAGTGAAAGGATATTCTCGTCGAAATCCTGGTGGTGGCATGCTCAAGATATCCGTGTTCGAAAAAGGCGGCGAGGAAAAGGCTCTATTCTTCGAAGGCGATGCCGTCAAGGTTGGGCGGGTCCAAGGCAACGATATAGTGCTGCCGAAACCCAACGTGTCCAAGCGGCACGCGGGCATCCGCGTCGTGGACGGGACGGTTATTGTCGAGGATTCAAGAAGTACCAACGGTACCTACGTCAACGGGCGCCGGATCACCACCGGGCGCGAGGTGACTGTCGACGACCGCATCCAAATCGGGGATTTCACACTGATAGCCGAGGTCACCGAGCGAGCCCCGGATCGTGAGGCCGATGTTCTGTCCGTGCCCTCGATGGCG
>CAZHDQ010000759.1:0-1749 GCA_964531595.1 uncultured Anaeromyxobacteraceae bacterium | reverse complement strand
CGGACCCGCGCTGATTCGCACGCGACACGATCAATTGCCTAGCCTGGGGTGCGAGGTAGCGTTTTTGCGACTAGACTCGGGCGCGGAGGGGGGAACGATTGGGTATCTGGACGAGCGTTCGAAACCGCGTGGCGATCACGGCGGCGCTGCTGATAGGACTGGCCTCCCCGGCGATCGGGCGGGCGGATGTCTGGGTCTCGGGCGCAGGCGGTATTGCGACCGAGGTGGCACATCGACTGGACGTAACCGAGGCCGACGGATGCGCCCAAGTGACCATGCGACGCACAGTGCGAAACGACGGGAATCGCGCTGCGGACCTGGTGCTGGCGTTTCGCTTACCGCCTGGTGCGATCGCGACCGGGCTCGCGATGCCGTCCGGCGGTCGCGCATCCCTGCGATGGGCGGGACCGGACCTGCTGGTACTGGCACTACATGGCGTCCCCGCACGCGCCGAACGGCAGGCCGAGGTCTTGCTGTGGGCACCCCTTGAAGCCCGACACGACAGCTTCGACCTGCGGTTTCTAGGGCCCGACGATGTCGCTGACATGGCCCCACGCAGGGTGTTCGTAAACAACCCACGCGATCCCCCGCCGCCCGAGGGGCGCGACCGGATCGTTTCGCTGGCACGCAATTCCCCGCGCTACGCAGTGGCCCGCCATGCGTACCTACCGCTGTCAAACGGGGGACTGCTGCTGGCAGAACTGGATGCCCCGCGCTTCTTTTCGCCCCGCGCCAGTCCCGGCCGGGCGATCGCCGTCCTGGATGTCGGCCCTGACCGGCTGGATCGGGCGCTAATCCTGGCGGGCGCCTATGTCGGCCGTTTCGCCCAGGGGATGTACCAGGTATTGCTGCCTGGAAACCCCGTCGAGGCACTGACGGAAGATTTCGCCGACGCAACGCAGATGCTGGGCGCCCTGGAAATGCGCTTCGATTCGACCCTCGGACGCCGTACCATACCGCCCACACCGGACCGCACGCCTGTCGACCGATTGCTTCAAATAGCCCGGCAAAGGCTGGGGAACTGGCCAGAGGCAGTCCGGGTAGTCCTGGTGACCGACCGCCCGGCGTTCGCTGAAGGCGAGGTGGAGGCGGTCGCCAATTCGCTGGAGGGCTTGCAGCATGGCTCAGTTGTGCATGTCGTGGCACTGGGGGACGACCCGGACGCCCTCCCCGGACGCCGTGACGATATGCATCCGCTGGCCGACACCGTCCGGCGGCACAACGGCATCGTGGTCCGATTCGACACAGACGTCGCGGACCTGGATGCGGCCAGTCAGGTCATGGGCCACATGATCCGGCCGTTATGGGTGGACAACCTGGACCTGATAGTCGGACCCGCAGGCACCGTGCCTGAACCGGACGGACCCGGATCGCGCGTCACAAGCGATGCGCAAGCCTTCCGGGTCGCGCCCCGCCTGGGGGAACGACGGGCGGCCACGTCCATCCAGCGCGTCGACGCCCCGGCAGTCGAGGTCGTGTGGCAGGCGCGCCTGTGGGTGGAATGGTGGACCAAGCGGTCAGAAACCGTTGATGGGATGGACCTGGCCGTGGCACTGCACGCAAAAGGCTCGCCCTGGTTCGCAGGTCTGCCAGTAACCGACCAGAACCGCCTGACAAAAATGACCGGTGCTGTGACATCGGGGTGGTCGTGGGTTGCGAACGGACCGGTTGCGCGGCACGTCCCGCGCTGACCCACCCGTGCGCTCGTCCATACTACGCCTCCTCTGTGCTGGCGCTGCTCATTTGGTC
>CAZHDQ010000758.1:0-1756 GCA_964531595.1 uncultured Anaeromyxobacteraceae bacterium | reverse complement strand
GAACGGCTGCGGGCGATCAACCAGGAATTGGCCGGTCTGGGCGTGACGTTCGGCGATAACCTGCTGGCCGAAACCAACGCGTTCCAACTGGTGCTGGATAACCCCAAGGACCTGGCTGGACTGGCGCCGTCTACCGTGTCGGCTGCGGCCGAAGCGGCTGACAAGGCCGGCATGCCAGGCAAGTGGCTGATCACGCTGTCCTACCCCAGCATGTGGCCGTTCGTCCAGCAGTCGACGCGCCGCGACCTGCGGCAGCAAGTGATCCAAGCCTACGCCCAGCGCTGCGACCAGGGGAACGCCAACGATAACAACGCCATCGTGGCGCGAATCGTTGCTCTGCGCATCGAAAAGGCGCGGTTGCTGGGTTACGGATCCTGGGCGGATTTCGTGCTGGCAGAACGCATGGCCAAGGATGCGACCAGCGTCCGCGATTTACTGGACCAACTGATCAAGCCCGCCCTGGCGGTCGCAAAACGCGAGGCCGCGGAATACGCGAAACTGGCCCGCAAGGACGGCCTGAAAGGCGCATTACAGCCCTGGGACTGGCACTACTACGCCGAGCAGGTCCGCGCCAAGCGCTACGGCATCGACACGGCGGCGCTGCGTGAATACTTCCAACTGGACGACGTGCTCAAAGGCGCGTTCGACCTGTCGAACCGCCTGTACGGCATCACATTCACGCCCGTTAAGGATCTGACACTGTACAACCCCGAGGTCCGGGCCTGGGAGGTCCGGGACGCCGACGGGTCCCACCTGGGTCTGTTCCTGGGCGACTACCACCCCCGACCCGGCAAACGCGTAGGGGCCTGGTCCAGCCGCTACAAATCCCAGCGGGTCGTCGACGGCAAGGACATCCGACCGATCGTCGTCAACGTGGGGAACTTCACGCGTCCGACGGGTGACAAGCCGGCGCTGCTGTCCCTGGACGAGGCCGAGACTCTGTTCCATGAACTGGGCCATGGTCTGCATTCGCTGATGGCCCGCGTGCCCTACCAAACGCTGGGCGGGGTGCCGCGCGATTTCGTTGAACTGCCTTCTCAGGTCATGGAAAACTGGGTGCTGGAACCCGAGATGCTGGCGCTGTACGCGCACCACTGGCGAACTGGTGAACCTGTGCCTGAGGCGATGGTCAACAAGGTCCAGGCGGCCAGGCGTCACAACCAGGGCTTCGCGACGGTCGAGTATTTGGCTGCGGCGTACCTGGACATGGCGTGGCACGAAGCGACAGGGTCCGACCTGCCGGCGCCCGCCGCGTTTGAAAAGGCCGCGCTGGCCACCATCGGCCTGCCGCCTCAGATTTTGCCGCGATACCGGACGACGTATTTCAACCACATCTTTGGCGGATCGGGCAGTTATTCCGCCGGATACTATTCCTATATCTGGTCCGAGGTGCTGGACGCCGACGCCTTCGCGGCGTTCAAGGAAAGCGGCGATCTGTTCGATCGGGCGACGGCCCAGCGCTTCCGGACACAGATCCTCGAGCGCGGCGGCACGCAGGACGCGGCACTGATGTACCAAAACTTCCGGGGCCGTGCCCCCGAGGTCGGGCCTCTTTTGAAAAACCGCGGGTTGGTGCCTGTGAACTGAGAAATTGTAAGGGGGTTTGGGGCCTTCGCGGACCTACAATGACCCCCAGCATCGCCTTGACCCACCGTCACAATTCGCTACATCTTGCAATCATTGATCATGCCGTGGTCGGGATTTCACCAATCCGGTGATGGGTCCGGTCGGGGTGGCCGGCTCCGCTCCAGATACC
>CAZHDQ010000757.1:0-1763 GCA_964531595.1 uncultured Anaeromyxobacteraceae bacterium | reverse complement strand
GCCGTGTTGGAGGTTGAGCCCGTGGGCGGTGGCGGCGGGCTGGGTGACCGCGACTGCTATGCGGCCCGCGTTCCAGTCCTCCATGTCTTGGGCCGTCTTCAGTTCACGCACGCCCTCCGGTGCCTCACCAAAGGGACCCATCCCCAGTTCCGCCGACCCATGCAGGATCGCGACCTTCATCGATGCCTCCAGGGGCCAAAGCGCGGCCCCGTTTTGTTAAACCCGGAATTCCCGGAATTCGGGATCAGGAAAGGATGGCGCGGGTGCCGGGCCCGGGCAATGCGCGGACACGATACCAGATAAAAACGGATGGCGACCCACTGGACACGGCGGCACCTCTTGAATGGCCCGGGGCCGTATTTCCAACCTCGAATTATTGTGGCAATTCGTGGCACGATCAAGAACAATCTGCTTTCGTGGAAGTCTTGCGCAACATCACGCCGATCATGATCGCGGTGGTCCTCCTCAACCCGGTTTGCGACGCTCGCGCCGACACCGGGGACAACACCGTATGGGCGGCGCCGACGTTTGATGTCGCGTTTACCCGCGATGCCGGGACCCGATACGGCGCAGGCGTGCAGGCGGGCTACCGGCGGGGACTGACGGACGACTGGAACCTGGAAGTTGCCGCATCATGGGCCGCGCTGCCCGGATCTAATCAATCCGACCTGAGCGGACTAGCGGTCGGCCCCGCGTATGTTGTCGATGCGGCGCGCTGGACCCTGCAACTGCACGCCGCGGTCGGCGCGTTCGCCAGCCTCTGGACGCACCGCTGGCCTATCGACCTGGGCCTGGAGGCCGGCGTAACGCTTGAGTATCGCGTCATCGCGCCGCTCGGCATCGGCTTGCGCGCCGCCTATCGGCGTCTGGTCCGCTCCTGGGACGATCTGGACGGGATAGTGTCGGCTGCCCTGTTCGTCGCGGCCTGGTTCTGACCCCAGCTCGGGATCAACGGCGAGCCCGCATCAAGAAGTAGAGCAACTGCAGCACGGCAGTAGCGGCCGCAGCCACGTAAGTCATCGCCGCAGCGTTGAGCACCGCAGCCACACCCTCGCGATCACGCGGGCCTACCAAACCCAGACTGGGCAAGATTTCCTTCGCCCGTCGCGACGCATCGAATTCCACCGGCAGAGTAATCAGGCTGAAGAGTACGGCCAGCGAAAACAGACCGATCCCAACCCACATCAGACCGGTCAGCTGCAGGAACATGCCAGCCAGGATCAAGATCCACGACAGGTTGGACCCCCAGATGGCCGCTGGGGCCAGCGTCTGGCGCAAGATCAACGGCTTGTAGGAGGCATTGTGTTGAAGCGCATGGCCGCACTCGTGGGCCGCGATGCCTGCCGCAGCGATTGAGCGCCCCGCGTAGACATCGGGAGACAGCCGCAGCACCTTCTTCGACGGGTCGTAGTGGTCAGACAGCCTGCCAGCGACCTGTTCGATCTTGACGGCATGTAGTCCATTGTTGTCCAGGATCCGCTTAGCGATCTCGGCACCGGTCAGACCGGCCGAGGAAGGCACCTTGGCGAACTTCGCGTAGGCACGCTTGACCTTGGCCTGCGCCCAAACGCTGAGAATCAGGGCCGGCGCGAGCAACAACAGATACAACGGGTCGAAGAACATCGCCTCACCTCCGACGGGCACGCCACCCGCGACCAACAAAATAGGAATCACCCACACTGCTGTCAACGACGTTACTTAACCGTAATCCACCGCCTGGGTCGAGCGTACTCCTCTCGGGACGGTCTTTGCGACGTATACGG
>CAZHDQ010000756.1:0-1765 GCA_964531595.1 uncultured Anaeromyxobacteraceae bacterium | reverse complement strand
GGGACGCGTGTACGGGCGCGAAAGTCCGGGTGGGGGTTAGGGGCCGCATGGGCGTCATGGGACGACCGCCAAAACCGACCGCACTGAAGAAGCTGCAGGGGAACCCCGGCCGGCGGCCGCTGCCCGAGAGTGAGCCGCGGCCAGAGGTAGGGATCCCGACGCGGCCGGAGTGGCTACTGCCCGAGGCGAAGCGGGAATGGAGCCGGATCGTGCCGGAGCTGGCCCGCCTGGGGCTGCTGGCCAAGATCGACCGGGCGCTGATCGCGGCCTACTGCCAGTGCTGGGCCCGCTACGTGGAGGCCCAGAAGGACATTGACGAGCACGGCCTGACGTTTGTGACGGACAAGGGCTACGAGGGCCCGCGCCCCAGCGTGGGGATCGCGACCAAGATGCTGGAGAAAATGAGCGCGCTGTCGGCCAAGTTCGGATTCTCGCCCAGTGACCGGGCCCGGATCCGGGTGCCCGAGCCCGAGCAGAAGGACCCGTTCGAGGAGTTCCTGCGGGAGAGCGGGCAGCTGAAGGCGAACGATGGCTAGACATCCCGTCGCAGAGTACATGCACGGCGTGACAGAGGGCACGATCGCGGCCGGCACGCTGGTGCGGCTGGCCGTCGAGAGGCACCAGCGGGACCTCGACGAGGCGGGCAGCCGGGGACTGTGGTTCGACCGCCAGGCCGCAGAGCACGCGCTGCGCTTCTTTGGCTTTCTGCGGCATTCCAAGGGGGAATGGGCCGGGCAGCCGTTCGCGTTGGCGTTGTGGCAGCAGTTTATCCTGTGGTGCCTGTTCGGTTGGAAGCGGGCGGACGGGTTCCGACGTTTCCGAACGGCTTACATCGAGGTGCCGCGCAAGAACGGCAAGACGACGCTGATGGCCGGCGTGGGGCTGTACCTGCTGACGGCGGACGGGGAGCCCGGGGCGGAGGTCTACTCGGCAGCGACGAAGCGCGACCAGGCCAAGCTGTCATGGAGCGAGGCGGCGCGCATGGTCAAGGCCTCGCCGCCTCTGGCCAAGATGGTGAGGGAATGGCGATCATCCAACACCCTGACGGTAGAGGCCACCTCGAGCAAGTTCCAGCCGCTGGGGGCGGACGCGGACACGATGGACGGTCTCAACGTCCATGCGGCGCTGATCGACGAGCTGCACGCACACAAAACGAGCGCCGTCGTGGACGTGCTCGAGACGGCGACGGGCGCGCGGCGGCAGCCGCTGATCGTCGAGATCACGACGGCGGGTTATGACCGGGAGAGCATCTGCTGGCAGCATCATGAGTACTCCAGGCAGGTGCTCGAGGGGACCATCAAGGACGACACATGGTTCGCGTATATCGCAGCGGCGGACGACGAGGACGCGGAGCGATGGCTGGACCCGGCCGTGTGGGCGAAGGCGAACCCCAACCTGGGCGTGAGCGTCAAGCTGGATGACCTGCAGCGCAAGGCCGACAAAGCGCAGCACCTGCCGGCGGCGCAAAACGCATTTATGCGTCTGCACCTGAACATCTGGACGCAGCAGAGCGATCGATGGATCGACGTGGCGCTGTGGGACGCGAACGATCTGGGGCCCGTGGCAGCCGAGGCGCTGGCCGGACGGGAGTGCTACGGCGGGCTAGACCTCGCGAACGTCAGCGACCTGATCGCCTGGGTGATGGTGTTTCCCCGGGATGACGATCACGAGACGGTGGACGTGCTGGCGCGGTTCTGGTGCCCGGAGGCCAGGCTAACTGAGAATAGCAATCGGTACAAGGAGCAGTACCAGGCGTGGGCCCGTG
>CAZHDQ010000755.1:0-1765 GCA_964531595.1 uncultured Anaeromyxobacteraceae bacterium | reverse complement strand
GACCGCTGTCGCGGGTCGTCGGGTTGGTCGGCTGTCGGCGCTGTTACGGGCTGCACCCAGCGGTCCGAGGTCGCGGCCGTGCGAAAAGTCCTGTCTGGCTGCTTCCTGCTGATTCCCGGGTATGGCGCCCAGGGTGGCACGGCCGAAGATGTGGCCGCGTATCTGGTCGATGGGAACGGTGGCGTGGTCAACGCGTCCCGATCGTTGCTGCTGGCCTGGAAAAAGGTGCCAGAAGGTGCGTCGCGGTTCGCTGAGGCCTCGCGTGAGGCGGTCATCCGGATGCGGGACGATATCGCGTCCGCGGTCGCTGCGGCGGCCCTGACGAAGGGAGAGATGCGTTGACGACTGGCCTGCACGAAGTAATCCAAAGCGAAATGGTCGCCCTCGCCATCCTGCGGTTGGTGGTGGGTGGTGGCCAGACCGAGCCGGTCCAGCCAGGCCAGTTTTACATGCTGAAGACCGAGGCCCCCGAACCATTGTTGCCGCGGCCGTTGAGCATCCACGACGTCCAGGGCGATACCCTGTCATTTTTGTACGATGTCAAGGGCCCAGGCACGCGCGCCCTGGCTGAACTGGTGCCGGGCGGCCAGATCCGGCTCACCGGGCCGCTGGGGCACGGGTTCGATGTGGAGGCTCTTAGGGGGCGCATCCTGATGGTCGCCGGCGGCATCGGCATCGCGCCGTTTCGATACTTGGCACGGGCGCTGGCTGACGCGGGACGCGATCACGTTACGCTGGCCGCCGGATTTCGCAGCCTGCCCTACGGCATCGGGGATTTCGACGGCCTCGTCAAAGACATTCGGATCGCCACCGAGGACGGCAGCGCGGGCGTCCAGGGGCGCGTGCCGGCGCTGTATCGGCCGCAGGATTTCGATGTTGTGGTCGCCTGCGGCCCGGTGCCGATGATGCGTGCCGTCCAGCAGGGTTGCCGGGACGCGGGGACGCGCGCCTTCCTTTCGATGGAGGCCCGGATGGCCTGCGGCATTGGCGCGTGTCTGGGCTGCACAACGCCGACTACCGGCGGGATGCGGCGCGTGTGCGCCGATGGCCCGGTATTCCCAGCCGAGGAGGTGATCTTCGATGACCGTTGACACCGCCCCGGACCTGTCAGTTGAGATGTGCGGCGTGACGCTGAAAAACCCCGTGATAGCGGCGTCGGGAACCTTTGGTTTCGGCGAGGAACTGCTGCCGTTTTACCACCCGTCGGTGCTGGGCGGTTTTTCGACCAAGGGGATCACGCTGTATCCACGCCAGGGCAACCGTGGCATCCGCCTTCACGAGACCCGTGCGGGCATGATGAACTCGATTGGGCTACAAAACCCTGGCGCCGAGGCGTTCGTACAAGACATCCTGCCGCGCGTGCGCGGGCTGACCGGGTGCCTGATCGCCAACGTGGGCGGCAGCGAGATCGACGACTACGTCGAGGCGGTGGCGATGATCGCCGCGGCCGAAGTCGACATGATCGAACTGAACATCTCGTGCCCCAACGTGAAGTGCGGCGGCATGGCGTTTGGCATTCGGGCTGAAGACGCGGCCGCCGTTGTCCGCGCCGTGCGGCCGGTGTGCCCCAGGCCCCTTATGGTCAAGTTGTCGCCGAATGCTCACGACCTGGTGGCGGTGGCGGCGGCTTGCGAGGAGGCCGGCGCCGACATGCTGTCGCTGGTCAACACCTTCAACGCGCTGGCAATCGATGTACATGCACGCCGTGCGGTATTCGACAACGTGACGGCTGGGCTGTCGGGGCCTGCGATCCTGCCGATTGCAC
>CAZHDQ010000754.1:0-1767 GCA_964531595.1 uncultured Anaeromyxobacteraceae bacterium | reverse complement strand
ACGCTTCAAGGAAGAACTCGACGAGGTGCAGCGAGAGGTAATCGACAGGAGATTGCGGGACCTGATGGACCCGAGGGTCTTGTGAAGTCCGAAAACACCGCACACGACCCCTACGCCGTCCTGGGCTCTTCTTCGGGCGCGTCGTCGTCGCTGTCCTTGTCGCGGGACGGGTGGTGCCTGCATTCGGTCAGCGGGCATTCACCGCACCGGCCCTCCTCGTGGCAGGCCCGGATGTCCCCGGCGTACGGGCAGCCGGACTGCTCGCACTCGGTGCATTCCCAGCACGCGTGCCCGGCGCGGCAGTTCTCGATGGCCGTGTCCCGGTACCCGCAGTCGCCGCACTCGATGCAGTCGGCCTGGTCGTGGTAGTCCCAGCACCGGCGCTCGGCGCCGTCGCGCCACGGGCATTCGTAGTCGTTGCAGACCACGCAGTCGTGACAGGACGAGTCGTCGAAGCAGCGCTGGTAGCGGTCCTCGTCGTCCCCGTCCCAGTCCGGGTCCCAGCGCCAGATGTCCACGTAGCCGTTGCCGTGGGAGTACGACCGCAGGAACTCCAGGATCGTCTGGACCCCGCCGACCACGTCGCCGGTGCCCAGGGTCTTGGCGATCATCGGACCGGCGTTGCCCAGGCAAGGCGTGCCGCCGCTGGCGACGTGCGGGTGGACGTAGCCCTCGGCCTTCGGACAGCCGGACATGCCGACGACCCGGAAGGACGCCTCGGGCAGGCTGACGGACACACGGTACGGCCCCAGCACGAAGTCGCGGTCGTCGTGGTCGAGGGTCACAGGCCCACACTCGAACTCGATGCCGTCGGCTTCGCAGCGCAGGTTGCGGATCGCCCCCGACGCCTGCGACCGGACCAGCTCGGCGTGCTCCTCGGCGGCACGACGGCGGTGCTGCATCCGGGTGTGGGCTTGGAAGCCCTCCAGGGCCTCGCGCAGGCGCTGGGTGGCGGTGACCAGGTTGCGGATCTCCCAGGTCTTGTCCTCGACCTCGCGCTCGTTGCGGGCGATCTGGTCGCGCCAGTCGCGCATGCTGCGGTCCAGCAGCTCCATCTTCATCCGGGTGTAGTCCGCGGCCTCGGCCTGCCAGTCGTGGGCCTGGATGTTGGCGACGGCCCGCGGCAGCGCCCAGGACATGATGGCGTCGAACACCTGGTGGGCGGGGTTCACCGCCGGGTTCGTCGGGTCGGGCGTCTCGCGGGGCTGCTGCTCGGCCACCCGGAACAGCGTCTCCAGGGACAGGAAGACCAGCACGCGGTTGCCATCGACGCCACAGACCGGCGTGCCGGACTCTTCGTCGGGCAGGTGCAGCGTGGCGACGTCGTGCAGCACCAGGTGCGGGCCTTCGTAGGGGAACGTGCCGCCGGCGACGGGCAGCGACAGGGGTGCGTGGTGGTCGCCGCAGTACGCGACGATCTCGACGCGGGGCGCGAAGGGCGGCAGTTCCCCGGCCCAGTGCGGCTGCTCGCGGTACTCCATGGCGACGTGGTGCCGCGTGGCCTCGAACGACAGCAGGGCGCGCAGGCCGGGATGGTCGACGTGCTCGAACATGGTGCGAACCTCCTGGTAGTCTCGCCGGCCCTGCCTGCCGCGTCCCCGCGTCCGCCCGGGATTCCCTTCGCCCGCGTGCGCGGGCATGCCCCCGAGCCTGCATTTGCGGCTGCTGTCGGAGCTAACGGGGGTCACCGGTGGCGGAACGCTGCGGGAGCACGGTCAGGCAGGGCGGTTTCGGGGGGACGGCGGCCTTTCGGCTACCGGCCGCCCT
>CAZHDQ010000753.1:0-1771 GCA_964531595.1 uncultured Anaeromyxobacteraceae bacterium | reverse complement strand
CGGAATCGCCAGTGGCATGTTTGCCACCAGCACGGTCTGGATACCCAGGCGCTTCGCGGCCCGGAACACGATCTCTTTGACGTCTCGGGGCGCGGCGTCCCCGTCGATCCACAGCGTCACGCGGCCCCCCGTCCATGCCCGTCACCCGGCTGAGTATGTTCACCGTCGTACCGGGAGTCAACGCGGCCCGGCCCTTCGGCGGCTCGAAAGGTGCAGGTAAAAATTGGCGAGCGAGGAACCGTGGCCGATGTCCCCCAAAACCCCCGAATCCTGCAAGGAGCGGTAAAATGACAATTGATGATGACGACGGACCTGTCGGCAACTGGCGAAATCTTGAGGCGTTCACGCGCGTGCAGGCGTTCAGCCTGGACCTGCTCTGCCGCTATTTTCGGGTCGATGTCCAAGGACTCGACCGCATCCCCAGGCAAGGGCCGGCCATCCTCATCGCGAATCATTCAGGTTTCGCGGGGTTCGATGCACTGGTGCTTTCCCACGTGATTCACAGCGAGTTCAAGCGGGAACCCCGGATCCTGGCGCACCACGGCTATTTCGACTGGTGGAACTGGGTGCGGACGATTTCCTACAGGTTGCTGCTTCGCGAGGCCCACGTTTCGACGGCGGTCAAGACCCTGGAGCACGGCCACCTCTTGATCGTATTTCCGGAGGGTGTAGCGGGAAACTTCAAGTCCAGTTTACACCGGTACGAACTGCAGAAATTCCATACGGGCTTTGTTCGCTTGGCGTTGGAATCGGGGGCGCCGATCATCCCAGTGGTCATCACAGGTGCAGAGGAGTCCAACTTCAGCCTGGGAAACATCAACCTCGGGCGCTGGTATCCGCACGTGAGGATCCCCCTTCCGATCAATTTAGTGCCGCTTCCCGCCAAGTGGGCGATCCGAATCCTGGAACCCATCCCCCTGGGCGAGGGGGAGTCCATCTTCCAGAGCGCAAAATCCATCCAGGCAAAGATTCAGGGTGTACTGGCTGGCGAGGTGGAGAAACGCGAGTTCATCTATTGGCGAAGGTCGTGACGCAGCAAATGGGCGCCGGTTCTCAGGGGGCATCCTCGACTGTGATGTTCAGCCGTGAGCCGTAGTCACCCTTCTGCTTTACCAGCGTCACGTGGGTGCCGATCTGGACCGCCCCGGCGATAATCACTGGCATATCCTTGTCATCGAGCTCAAATTCGTGCCGCGAGTCCTCGCCGGTGAGGACCTCGATCCTCCGGCCCGGTTCGTATGCTGTGACCGTTCCGACAACCGTCTCGACATTCGTCTCGACAGTGCCCGCTTCAGTCTTTCTCTTCGTTTCGGTGTTGGCCACCAGGGTGCTGCCGACCTGCTTTGATTCCACCTTCGTTTCGACCTTCCCTTGCGGGGTCGTGGTTGTCGTCAGTGTCTTCATTTCGACCTTGTTGGCAGGCTTGCCGCAGGCGGCCAGTGACATGATCGCCATCGCGATGACCAGGGGAACCGACTTGAAAACGTTCATGATCTTTTCCTCCAGACCCTCAAAAGGGTCGCAGTGAACAAAGGCTCTTGCTCTGGATTTTCAACAGGGAATCCTCGGTTAACTCACATGGGGATCACAGCAATAGACGTGCCGAACGACGATACCCACCGTACTTGGGGAATACCGACCTCAGAGCACTATCGACGCCATCACTCAATTTGAATGAACGGATCGCCTTATTGATTGAACTGTTTCTCCATCGGGTGCTGTCTATTGCACAAGTCATTAAACCCGGGTTATTCACGCTCGCGTCTGCTGC
>CAZHDQ010000752.1:0-1771 GCA_964531595.1 uncultured Anaeromyxobacteraceae bacterium | reverse complement strand
TTGAACAGTTCGGCATCAACCCAGTGCAAGGTGTCGACAACGCCGTGGACCGGACATTCGCGGATAAGCCGGACATCGCCGTCGCGTTCGACCAATCGTGCTGGGACGGCCCGCCGGCATTCGGGGCAAAATCCCTGCGTCTGCCTTGGCAGTCCGCCACCCAGGCCACCGTTTCCCAACCCCGCACCAAACGGAACGCGCATACCGAAAAGTCCGTGTCCCTGGTCCACGATACCCACACCTCAGGACTTGCGATTAAACCCTCGACATGCTGCGGCGGGCACCTCGCGACGGTCTCCGATTTCCTCACAAGCTCTCACAAGGGACCCGCCGTTCCCTAATTCACCGCAGTGTACGTCGGTTTGTCCCGGCCGATCAAGGCGCACGGCCCGCCGAAGGCATGGAAACAGGTTCAGAAACGATTCAGCAGGTGGCCCAGACGGGAGGCCCGGACCGAGATGGCGTTATGGGGGCAGACCTCCTGGCAGCAGTAACACCGGATGCATCGTTTCACGTCATATACCGGCGCCCCCGGTTCTTGTCCCGTTTTGCGCAGGGTCAGCGACTTGGGGTCGGTTGGACAGACCTTGACGCACAGACCGCAAGCCGTGCAACGTTCGGGATCAATCACGATCCGGTCCGACAGCAGCGTCTTGAGTGGCGATAACACGTTGTGTAAGCGATTCGATGACTGCGCGCGCCGCCGGTTGACCCGAAACGATGCACGCACGAAATCCTCGATAGGGTCGCCCACCCGCTCGATCCGCTCCTCGCGGGCGGTACCCAGCCCCCACGCCTCGGCCGGGGCGATCGTCGGCACTAAGCCAGGGTCCAGGTTCATCAAGTGACAAAGCGTCGCGTCGACCGCCACCGGGTCCCGTGACAAAACCAGCACGTTCATCGCAACCGAATCACCGTTTCGCGGGCCGTTACCTTCCATCGCACGGATCCCGTCAACCACATACAGGCGTGGTCGCACCATCAAGGTCACCGTAACCAGCATGCGGGCGAACTCGTCGAGAGTGTGCATCTGCATGTGGTACTGGGCCTTCCGAACCCCCGGGACGCATCCGAATTGGTTCTTGATCGCGCCGGTCATCCGAGTCAGCGCATGGGCCTTCATCTTGGGTAGGCTGATCAGCCCGTCTGCCGCTTGCACGCCGCGAGCCAACAATATCCTTTGTAGGAACGGCGACTCCGGGAACGCCACATCGTCGCCATGCTCGAAATCCGCTAGTTCGATGCCCAGGGCCCGTGCAGCCTCCTCCAGGCCAGCCTTGCGCATCTCGCCCAGCGACCGTCCCAACGCGGGCGAATCGCCGTAAGTCAGGCGGCCAGCAACGTCACGAAACACGCGTCCCACAGCCGAAAATACCGCCGGATGGGTTGATGTACAGCGTTCCGGCGGGTCGCCAAACAGCACGTTGGGCTTCAGCAGCAGGTGCTCGGCGGACGAACAAAACGACTGTGGACCGCCCAGCAGGTCGATTCCCAGGCGCACGGCATCAAGAACGCGATCCTCCCGATAGTCATCGCAACGCACCAACGCGACGCGCGACAGTGGGACTTCGGTCTGTGATGAGGTCAGGCGGTCGATGTTGCTAGGCCTCGTTTCGTGGCAGAACGCATTCTGGGCAATGGGCTCAGCGCCGTCAACCTGAAGCGAGACTGGCCGCCGTGGTCACTGCCAAAGCGAGGGATTTTGGGCGGCTACTCAGCCCGGGTTATTCACGCCCGCGTCTGCTGCGACCGCCGATCCTGGCGCCGGCTG
>CAZHDQ010000751.1:0-1779 GCA_964531595.1 uncultured Anaeromyxobacteraceae bacterium | reverse complement strand
GCATGATGAAACGATTTACGAGAGGGGCGATTGGTGCGTGGTCAATTGCCAGTGGCGGCATCTGAATCGAGCGTTTTGCGGCATGATGTTCGATGGGGTGCTGGCTTGCTTCACCCCGGGATCACCCTGCTCCCAGTTTTCCCTTCAGATCACTGGCCGTGAATGGCCCCGCCTCGGCGATCAGCGCCCGCGCCGCGTCCGCCTGTCCCCAGGTGTTCCAAAGCAACACCCCGCGCACCCGTCCACCGGAGAGGTAATACAAGACCCCCTCCCGGTTGGGTTCCTTCCAATCGGCGAAAACCTCGCCTCGCGGATCGAGTTCGCCGACCGCCTCGTACCCCAGTTCGAACAGGTCGGAGTAAAAGAGTGGCAAGTGCGAATATGGCGTGGCGTCGCCAGCCATTGACCGCCCGACGGCGTGTCCCATGGTGACGGCGTTGTCCTCGTGCTCGACGCGGATGGTCTTGCCAAGTGCCGGGGCATAAAATCGTGCAATATCACCGGCGGCGAAGATGTCGGGGTTAGTGGTCCGCAGCCTTTGGTCCACCACGACACCGTTGTCCACCGCCAGACCGGCCATCGTGGCCAGCCCTGTATCGGGGATGACGCCGATACCGGCGATGACGGCGTCCACGTCCAACTGTTGACCGTCCTTTGTCAGGACCGCCAGGCGCCCCCCTTCCCGGTGTACATCGGTTACGGTCGCCCCAGGCTGGACGTCCACTCCCTTTTCCCGGAAATAATCCACCAAGTAACGAGCCAGATCCGCCGGAAAGAGGCGCGCACTGATGCCGTCGTCTGGGAAGAGCATCGACACCGCGTTACCCTGCATGGCGAGCGCCGCCGCCACCTCTGATCCGGTGAACCCGCCTCCGATAACCGCGAAGCGCTTTCCAGCGTCAGCCAATTCGCGCAGGCGGCGGTAGTCCGCCAGAGTACGGAAGTAGATGATGTCATCGCCGCCGAACGGGAGGCGGCGGGGGGCTGCACCGGTGGCCAGCAACAGTTTGTCATAGTTGTAGAAGGTGCCCTCGTCATCCTTCACCAGTTTGGCCTGATGATCGAGGGTCACTACGCGTCGGCCAAGATGGAAGGTGACGTCAACCTCGCTGGTCTTTCGCCAGATGCTGTCCAGTGGGTCGCCCTTCCAAAGGGCTTTCGAGAGCGGTGGCCGCGAGTAGGGCGGATCGGCTTCGGCGCCGATGATGCCAATAGATCCCTGGGCGTCGAGTTCACGGATGCCGCGCGCCGCGGCGTCGGCCGTCATTCCGCCGCCAACGATCAGGTATTTGTAACTGGGCATGACTGTAGCTCCTATGAGTGATTACCGTGAAAGCGATTCTATAACTTCTGTGCGATTCATGCACCTTCGTGCGCCGTTTCTGGCTTAGTGGCTATGCCTTTGCCGCTTCTGGCCGGGGCATTCTGCGAAAAGGAACTACTGAAAAAATAGCTGATGGGCTGGTATTTGCCTTGGAACGCGACCCGCCCCTAGGAGTTTCGGACGCTTGGCCACCCGCGATTTGCCTGCGCCGCGAATTTTAAGTTAGGTTCGGGCAAGTCGACACAATCGGGCCGCGATTCCGTTCGGAGACCTTGCGCCAATGGCAGAGCAACCGCCGAATAACTACCGTCACTCACTGGAGGACGTCCACCGGTCCGTGAACGTTCCGATTAAGGGCAATCCGCTGCGGCGCATCTTCGCGGTAGCCGGTCCGGCATACCTGGTCAGCGTCGGCTACATGGACCCGGGTAACTGGGCCACGGACCTGGCCGCCG
>CAZHDQ010000750.1:0-1780 GCA_964531595.1 uncultured Anaeromyxobacteraceae bacterium | reverse complement strand
GATGGAAAGGAAGAAGGACCAGACGATTGCCGTTTACGACTTCGGCGGCGGCACGTTCGACATCTCGATCCTCGAGGTTGGCGACAACGTCGTCGAGGTCAAGTCCACCCACGGCGACACACACCTGGGCGGCGATAATATCGACCAGTTGCTGATCACATTCCTGATCGATGCGTTCAAGGCAGACAGTGGTATCGATGTCGGCAAGGACAAGATGGTCCTGCAGCGCCTTAAGGACGCCGCCGAAAAGGCCAAGATCGAATTGTCGTCTATGGCCGAAACCGAGGTCAATCTGCCGTTCCTTACGGCGGATACTAGCGGACCCAAACACCTGACTGTGAAGATCACGCGTTCGAAGTTGGAACAGATGATGGGTGACTTGGTCGAGCGGACCATCGAACCGTGCCGCTTGGCGCTGAAGGACGCGAAACTGCAGCCATCGGACATCGACGAGATCGTCTTGGTAGGCGGTTCTACTCGGATTCCGCTGGTCGTCGAGACCGTGCGCAAGTTCTTCGGCAAGGAACCGAACAAGGGCGTAAACCCGGACGAAGTCGTGGCGGTTGGCGCAGCTATCCAGGGTGCCGTCCTGTCGGGCGACGTCAAGGACATGTTGCTGCTGGACGTGACGCCTCTGAGCCTGGGAATCGAGACCCTGGGCGGCGTGATGACCAAGCTGATCGAGCGCAACACGACGATTCCGACCCGCAAGGCCGAGACCTTCTCGACGGCGGCCGACGGCCAGACCAGCGTCGAGGTCCACGTGCTCCAGGGCGAGCGAGAGATGTCGGCGGGCAACCGATCGCTGGGCAAGTTCAGCCTGGACGGGATCCCTGCTGCGCCGCGTGGCGTACCGCAGATCGAGGTCACGTTCGACATTGACGCCAATGGCATCCTGGCGGTGTCCGCGAAGGACAAGGCCACGCAGCGCGAGCAAAAGATCACGGTGACTGCCTCGTCAGGGCTGGACGAAGCCGCGATTAAGCGGATGGTCGAGGAAGCGCGCGATCACGAGGCCGATGACAAGCAGCGTCGCGAGGAAGCCGAAAACCGCAATCGCTTGGATTCGCTGCTTTACCAGACCGAAAAGCTGGTCAAGGAGAATCGCGAGCGCATCCCGGTGGCCGACCTGAACACCGTCGAAACCGCTCTCGAGGGGGCCAAGGCGGCGATGGCCAAGGGTGATAATGACGGGATCAAGAAGGCGATCGACGACTTGACCCAGGCGTCGCACAAGATGGCCGAGGCCATGTATCAGCAGTCGGCACCCGGGGCAGATGGGGCGGCAGGTGCGGGGCCTGAAAGCGGCAACGGGGCTGGCGAGCCGACCCAGGCGACCCAGGCCGACGGCGACGTCATCGACGCGGAGTACGAGGAGCAGTGAGCGCGGCAAGGGCCTCGCGAACGTAATCCCCATCGACTAGCAGCGTTTTGCCAGCCATTTGGGGGCCTCTGAACAGGGCCTCGAACATCACGTCTTCCAGCACCGTCTTCATGCCGCGGGCGCCCGTTTCGCGGCGGCGTGCCTGGGCAACTATCTCGCGCAGGCCCGATTCATCCCAGTCGACGGTCACTCCGTCCAGCCGCAGCAATTCCGTGAATTCGGCAAGCACCGATTCCTTGGGAAGAGTGAGCACTTCCAGCAGATCGTCCTCGGTAAGCGGGTCCATACGGACCTGCACGGGAATGCGCCCCAGAAATTCTGCCAGCATGCCGTAGCGTAGCAGATCCTTTTCTGACAATGCGGGGCCCTTGCCGTCGTCCAAAGCGCCCGTGAAAC
>CAZHDQ010000749.1:0-1784 GCA_964531595.1 uncultured Anaeromyxobacteraceae bacterium | reverse complement strand
CACCGCTGAACGTCCAGATCGTTCCCTGTCAGATCAGGCGTCGTGTCGAACAACTCGACCAGGTCTTTTTTGCGAAGAACCGATGTCATCTGGGCGGAAGAGGCGGGCGCAGACACGCCGCGCAGGCAATGAATGCCCACGTTGGATAACGAACGAGCCCCCTAAATACCGGCATTCATGTCATCGGGATCATAGGGAGAAGCGTCCGCCACATCCCACACGATAATGCACGCAGGGGTCGGACTATCCTGCCCGAATTCGCCCGACCGGTTGCAACGTCCAAAGCGCTGCACCAACGAGGGCCACGGGGCAGCCTCAGTGAACAAGGTGGCCGCAGACAGGTCAACACCCGCTTCAACCACCTGAGTCGAGACGATGATTCGTCCCCCGGGCGGCATCAAAGCCTTTTTCGAAAGGAATGCTTCCTGCCAGGATTTTCGTTCCGCCGGCCGGAACCGGGAATGGACAAGGCACAGGTCCGTACCGTCCGGGATGACCCGACACAGTGCCCGATGGGCCTCGACAGCTCGCTTGACCGTATTCATCACAACCAGCGTCAACGTGCCGGGCCTGTGCTTCGCGACAACCTGGGATGCGAGTAGCGCAGGTTTCTTCGGATCGGGAACAGGTTCGACAGTTAGGGGTTTGTCGGCTTCGACCAAATGGCTGACTGCCGGAAAGGTGAGATCGGCTTCTGCCAGGCTGAAGGCTGCACCAAGGCGATCGCGAGGACGGTCTACGGTTGCCAACGATTCAGGGTCGAGCGTCGCAGACATCCAAATTGATCGACAATTCCGCCAGGTCCCCAACCGTTCTCGAAACGCCTGCAACTGAACGGACGTCGAAAGACCGGCGCCCATGAGCTGGACTTCGTCCAGAACCCACAGACAGTCGTTGTTCAAGGTCGCGAACTTCATTGGCCATCGGTAGCGACTGGTGGCGAAGGCCCGATTCAGCGCGGCCGACAGGAGCATGTCCTGCGTCCCCACGATGATTGCGTCCTGTTCGGGAGCCGCGTCCCAGTTGCCGGGTGATTCCCCCCCCATGGCCAAGTGGACAGGAATTCGCCGACCGTCAGCCGAATGCGCGGCAGCCCACCCATCCAATGCCCGATCGTCTGACGCAGGATCCGCCTTGAGTCCAAGAGCTTCCAGCATCGTGCAAACACGCTCGAACGTCTGTTCGACCAGGACTCGCATGGGCAGGCAATAGACAAGTCTCCGAGGCGTGACCGCCCTTATGGCTTCGTCTGCGAACCTTCGTCGCCATAGCCACGCCAGGACAACGGCCTCGGTTTTGCCCATACCGGTCGGGATTTCGACTTGCTCCGGCAGTTCGTTGTCCAGCGCAAGACGCCGCTGGAACGGGTACGGGGAAAAGCCTGAGCTCACCGAACCGGAGGTAGCCACCTGGAAAAAAGACTCGAAACTAGACATCTGCATACCCTCGCCCACAGCCATGTTGAACCCCGCAATCCTAGACGCTACTCCCCCGGAAGCCAATACGAAAGCCGTCTGCTGAGGCCACCCATCGCAGATGCGTCAAGGGTAGAACAGGGGTGTGACATTGGACGTCGCAACATGGGCGATTCGATCGCAGGCCCTTCTCCGAAACAAGCACAGGCGGTCGCAGACTCTCGCCCCGTCTGCCCGCGTGGGTCAGACGGCTGCAGCAACCTTCTCGCTACTGCGTGCCTGGCGGTCCCACCAGCGTCCCGAGGGGGCGCGGCGGTGTCAGGTGCTGTCCCCCTGCACGCCACCAGCGTTCCGAGGGGGCGCGGCGGT
>CAZHDQ010000748.1:0-1787 GCA_964531595.1 uncultured Anaeromyxobacteraceae bacterium | reverse complement strand
CGAAGGAGAGACACACCGCGACTGCCCTGGGAACTGGCAGTGCGTCGATTACGGCAAGTGGTGGCGCGGCGGTCAGTGTTTATGGGCCTGCAACGCGACAGACGGCTTCTGCGCGACTGCGGCTGACTGCACCGCTCAGAAGCTGGGAAAGCCCTTGTGCGCCGCCGGCGAGTGGGAATGCGCGGAGCAGTTGTGTCTGTACCGGTGCGATGTCCCGATCACCGATCGCGACGGCGACGGGATCGATGATGAATTCGACGAATGTCCGGATGACCCGGGAAATGACGCGGACGGCGACGGTCTCTGCGCGAACGAAGACAACTGCCCGGACGTGGCAAACCCAGGGCAGGAAGACTCTGACAACGACGGCCGCGGCGATGCCTGCGATGTCGAGGATGGGTGGTACGACCTGATAGTGACATCCGACACCGACCAGGAAGTCGTTGTTGATTTCACGCTCCGCAACTACCTTCTTGCGCAGGAGACCATCGGTTCCCAGGACTACGTGCGCATCAGGACGGGGCGGCGTGATGTCTTCGATGATGCGCCCGGGCGTCCAGAGATTCCCTCAGTGACGTTCATGATCGAACTGCCTGCCTCGAAGACCGATGTCATAGCGTCGATCGAGATCCTTGACTCCGACGAGCGAGTCTTCTCACTGCCGCTCATCCCGCGGACAAGCTTCGACGACACGGTTCCAGACAATCCGGATACTGACTTCTACTACAGCCTGAATCACCCCTATCCAGGGACGCAAGTTCGGGTGAGGTCAGTGTCGAACTGGGGCTGGAAGCGGGTCGCCCAGGTGGAGGTGCTTCCCTTCGCCTACCAGCACATGCACGATTCCGGTTTCCACAGCCTCAACGTCGTGCAACGCGCAACCATTCGCCTGAACTTCGGGGTGTCTGCCACGCAGGTCGACCTGCCAGCTGGCCTTCCGTATTCCTGGGCGATCGAGGCAGCGATGCGACAGCGCCTCCTGAACTTCCATCCCCACCCGGCGGTGCTGCCCGAAAGGGAGCGTGTCGTGGTGGTAACGCCGGGCGCCTACCGATCAACCGTGGACACTTACTGGGCCACTCCGAAGCGGCGGGACTACGATGTCGATATCGTGGATCTGGAGAACATCTCGGAATGGGCATCAACCACCTATGGGCAGCCGATCCTAAAACTGGAGCCATACCACATCAAGCGGTATCTGTGGGAAAACCACTTCGAACAATCCGCTCTGCCGCTTTCCCACCTCCTGCTCATCGGCAACCATGACGTCCTCCCCCTGGGCCATCCGAAAGACTGGGGACTGTTCAACACCAACCTCTCGCGGTCAGTGGGAGTGGAGATAACGGGACAGATCTATGTACCCCAAAGAGACCACGAGTACGGGTACTACCAACTAGATTGCCACGACGCGTGCGATCTGCGGATTGGTTGCCTTGAGGACGCTTGTCCGAGGGCGACCATCCAGAGACCCGCGGGTCACTCACGCTTGCAGTCGTGGGACATTGTGTATGGGACTCACCTCCCCACACATGATGAAGGTACGTGGCAGGACTTCCAACTGCGCCTAGTGAACCGGAACTACGGCACGATGCTCTCGATCATGCACGCTGACTCCAGGATAGACTTCGTCCCGGGCTCCAACAACGGCAGCGAAACTCACTTGTTGAGAAGCCACCTACGTAGCGAGGCCGACCCCAACAACCCGGACCCTTGCGTTGACTTCACCCAGGGCTCCCCTTGCGGGAAGTACAAGGTCCGGCTCATCGAGTTCCCGGTTGACTATGAAC
>CAZHDQ010000747.1:0-1789 GCA_964531595.1 uncultured Anaeromyxobacteraceae bacterium | reverse complement strand
GAAGCCAGCAACGGGCGTGACGGAAGCGATTGTCGGGTGAATTCGTTTGTTGGGCGCCTTCTTTCGTTCTCGCGAAGGTTCCGGCTTGCATTCCTGGGAGCAAGGTGACAATATATCACCCATGGAGCAGCCGCTACCGAAGGCCGCCGCAGAGAGGATCATCCGGCAAGCGGCGTCGCTGCCATCAGGTGTCGAGTACCGTTCCCACTGTTGAGAGCGGATGGCGCAACGGCACGTGGATGCGTTGGACGTGGTGCGGTTGCTTCGTAGCGGAGAGGTGATCGGAGTCGCCTACCGACGTAACGGTGAATGGCGGTATCGCGTTCGGGAGCGGCCGGGGAACGCGCCTTCCGAAAGGAAGCGCCTGAGGGTCGTGGTCGTCGTGGTGACGGAGGCTCGGGTTTCTTGCCAGACGGTCTATCGAGACCGTGATGGGTGATGCCAGGGTGAAGTGCTACAAGTGCCGGAAGGCGGACATGGTCGCCCGGAAGGCGACGATCGAGTACCGGCAGGCTGGACTGCCGTACCCCGTGATGCTTGGGAACGTTCCGGTTCGCGAGTGTCCGGCGTGCGGCGAGCAGGCGGTGACGATCCCTGATGCGGAAGGTCTGCATCGGGCGCTTTGCCTGCACATCGTGCGTGCGAACCGCGCACTCCTGGGCCAGGAGGTCCGATTCCTGCGAAAGTATCTCGGTTGGAGCGCGGAGCACCTCTCGGCGATGATTGGGGTCGATCCCAAGACGTTGTCGCGGTGGGAGAACGGTCGGCAGAAGTTGGGTCCGGTTGCGGAGCGCTTCCTTCGTATCCTGGTATTGCAGAAATTGGAGGAGGACGCCAAAGGCTTCGCGGACCAGGTCCTCCCGACACTCGGTCACGAACCCGCAGCGATGGGTGAGTCACTCCACATGGCCACCTCGCGGAACGGCTGGCGCGAAGTCGCCTGACGGATTTCAGCGGCACCAGGTTCAACGCCCAGTTCACGAACCCGTGGTCCTTGCCCTGGGTGCGCCCAACGGCTTGCGCGTCACCGGCGTGTCCCGAGCGTTCGTCCGAGTGAACGCGCTGGTTGGGCGCCGAGCGCCAGGGACGTCCGCGACTGCGGGTTCATCGAAGGGCTGGTGTGCGACGGATAGAGGGCATCAGGCGGCGACGTATGTCTCCCGCAGACCAAGCAGGAGACCAGGCACGCTGATGTCCGCGTCGATGTCGGGCCAGTGGATGCCTTCGCCATCACCGATGAACTCCCAGTTGGAGCGTACCTGAGGCGAGGCGTTCAGAAGTGTAGGGAACCAAGCCAAGGGTACGAGAACTCGCCGACCATCGACCAAGTCGACGATCAGTTGGGTGTCGGTAACCTCGACCGCATCGGCCTGAGCCTCAACTAGATCGGGGGAAACGCTCATTCCAGACCTCCAGGAAACGGTCCCGGTTACGCGAGATGATTCTAGTCAATTCCGCAAGTTGGTGGGCGGGAAAGTGCCTTGAAGACGCAAGCCCAAGCGGTTCGAGCCAGAACTTGGCGACCTTCATGCCCTCTTGAACGTGGACGTGCGCCGGCTCACTTCCCTCGTTGAGGTAGAAGAAGATCCGGTAGGGACCTTCCCGAAGAAGGGTCGGTGCCATCCATGCCATCCCGCCGAAGACGGCCCACAGTTTACCACCACTAGGTCCCGAGCGAGGAGCGTTGGATGGGAAACGTCTCTGCGTACTTTTTGCGTCGGTAGCTCCGGCAGTGGTGCGCCTGGCATGGGCGCGAAACAGGAGGTGTAAGTCCTCTGGGGGCCCAAAC
>CAZHDQ010000746.1:0-1797 GCA_964531595.1 uncultured Anaeromyxobacteraceae bacterium | reverse complement strand
GGATCAATAAGATGGGGATGCGGCGCATGGGTGACTCCATGGTTGTCGGGCGCATAAATTGTCCGCCTGACTCATTACGAACGCAAGAGGCCTGTGTCGAATTGCCTGGTGCGAAGCCTTATGCGGGTGAACCGCCGCGTTGGCTTTCCTTTGTGCTGGCGTTCCATGCTACGGCCGCTCGCGCTATGCTCCCTAAAGGAGGTTCCCGATGTCCCAGCGGATCGTGTTTCACGTCGACATGGACGCGTTCTATGCCGCCGTCGAGGTCCACGACCGACCTGAACTGGCTGGACTTCCGTTGATCATCGGTGGCCCTGCCCGCCGCGGCGTGGTGTCGACCGCTTCTTACGAGGCCCGGCGGTTCGGCGTCCACAGTGCGATGCCCATGGGCGAGGCGCTTCGGCGTTGTCCAGATGCGGTCGTGTTGCCGGTTCGGATGGCACGCTACCATGAGGTCAGTCGTGCCATCATGGCCGTGTTCGACCGCTTCAGCCCGCTAGTCGAACCTCTCAGCGTTGACGAGGCCTTCCTTGACATGAGTGGCACCGAGGGGTTGTTCGGACCTCCACTGACGGCGGCCCGTCGCCTGAAGGCCGATGTCTTGGCGGCGGTCGGTTTGACGTGCTCGGTAGGGGTCGCCGCCAACAAGTTCCTGGCGAAGGTCGCGTCCGAAATGGACAAACCGGACGGTTTGACGGTCGTTCCATTCGGCGGAGAGCGGGCGTTCCTGGCCCCGCTTTCGGTCCGCCGCTTGTGGGGTGTCGGGCCCAAAACGGCCGCCCGACTAGAGGCGCTCGGCCTGGACTCCATCGGCAGGATCGCCGAGGCGGACCCGGCTTGGTTGCGCGATCGTCTGGGGTCCCTGGGCGACCATATTCTGGGCTTGGCTCAGGCACAAGACGACCGACCGGTGCAGCCCGATCGTGACGCTAAATCGGTGGGCTCAGAGCAGACGCTGGCCGACGATATCCGCGGTCGAGCCACCGTCGAGGCGCTGTTGCTGCCGCATTGCGAACGCGTAGCACGTCACCTGCGGCGTGACGGCATGCGTGCGCGCGGGGTGCGGGTCAAGGTCCGCTACCAGGACGGCTTTGAACTGGTGACCCGCGATCACCGCCTGGGCACGCCGTTCGACGACTCGGACACGCTTCGACGGGAAGCGGTGCGGCTGCTGGGCCGGCTGGACGTGGATCGCCCGATCCGGCTGGTCGGGGTAGCCGCGTTCGACCTGACGGACGCGGCAGTCGGGCAAGGTGACATGTTTGGCGAGGCACCCACTTCTCGTTCGCGGCTGGAGCACGCGATGGATGCGCTCCGCGAACGGTTGGGCGACAAGGTGCATCGGGCGGTGCTGGCGGCCCCGCCGTCACGTACCAACGGGCCGGCGCCTGATGACGAGGGAGCTGATGGCCCCGACACGCCGCCCGAGGTTTTTGAGGTCCCGATCGACGGGGTGCTGGATCTGCACACGTTCGCGCCGCGCGACACGGCGGATGCGGTCGCGACGTACCTGGACGAATGCGTTATCCGCGGCATCACCACCGTGCGCATCATCCACGGCAAGGGCGTGGGCGTACAACGGCGAATTGTCGAAAGCGTGCTGCGGCGACACTCTGCGGTCGTCGCCTTTCAACCCGCTCAATCCTGGGCCGGCGGGTGGGGTGCGACGGTCGTGGAACTACAATGCGCGTCGCCGGATTAGCCCGGATGGGGCGGGGGGTTCTGGCTACCCAAATCCACTGCCTTCGCCGCGATTCGGCCGGCGATCCAGGGCCATCTGCTGCGTTGCCTTCACCG
>CAZHDQ010000745.1:0-1804 GCA_964531595.1 uncultured Anaeromyxobacteraceae bacterium | reverse complement strand
CAAGATTTTCCTGGGGCCGATGATTGCCCAGGATGCTTTGGTTCACAGCCGCAACCTGCCGGCGGTTTCCTTGGCCTCAAAACTGGGGGGTTCTGCGCTGCACGACCTACTGGCTGCCGCCAAAGTGCGGCGACTGGGGACCGTCGCACATCACGGCCTGTCGCTGGTACTAGGCGGGGTCGAGGTGTCGATGCGCGAACTGGTGTCGCTGTACGCCATGTTGGCGCGCGGCGGTGAGTGGGTGCCGGTCCGGACCAGTCGCGATGCGTCCGAACCGGCATCGGTCCGGTTGCTGGGTCCAGAGGCGGCCTGGATGACTGTGACCATGTTGCGCGCAAACCCGCGTCCCGGTCGAGGCTACGACGAGGAGGCCACCGGGCGGGAGGCCGAGGTCGCCTACAAGACGGGCACCTCGGCCGGCTACCGGGACGCCTGGTCTATCGGCATCTTCGGACCGTGGGTGCTGGGCGTCTGGGTTGGGCACTTCGATGGCCACCCAAACCAGGCTTTTGTTGGCCGCGAGATTGCGACGCCACTGATGTTTGACTTGGTCGACGCGTTGCGCGCTCGGGAACCCAGGGCGCGCGAGGCCGTTCCGGTTCGGCCGCCGGAAAATCTGGCCCTGACCCGCGTTCCGGTGTGCGCGGTGACGGGACGCATGCCCGGGTCCTCGTGCCCTCGCACCGTCGAGACCTGGTTCATCCCAGGGCGGACATCCATCGAGCCTTGCACATTGCACCGCACTGTGCCGGTCGATGCGATGACGGGGATGCGTGCCTGCGAGGCCAGTTTGGGGTCGACACGGCAGGAAACGTTCGAGTTCTGGCCGTCGGACACGCTGGCCCTGTTCGCCAAGGCGGGCGTGTCGCGTCGCACGCCGCCGCCGTGGTCGTCGGAATGCGTAACCGATTCCGTAGGCGACGTTGGGCGGGCGCCGCGGATCCTGTCCCCGCGAGCCGGATCCACGTATCGCCTGCGCGTGGGGATGCCTGCAGGCAACGAACTGCCGCTGAAGGCAGCGGTCGAGGCTGGTGTCCAGGTGGTGCACTGGTTCGTCGACGGCACCTATCTGGGCGCGCGCGTGCCTAGCGCGACTGTGCTTTGGCCACTGGCGCCGGGAAAACATACGGTCCGCGCGGTTGACGACCACGGCCGGTCGGCCGTCCGGACATTCGCCGTAGTAGCGGAGATCGGTGGGTAGTTGAACGGCCTGTCTCGTTGTTGTTCTTGAAACGGGCTCATGACGGCAACACGGGTTAACTGCTGTGTGTGAATGCCCACAAAACCTTGCCCGAACCGGCTGGTACCTCCGGTGAGCCACCAACCTAGCGTTTGACCAGACATCCCGTCCTTGCCTGATGCGAGGAAACAACCAATTTACTTTGGAGTCACAGTAATTTGTGGGGGGGTAGAAATGTGAAACACGGAAAGTTATTGTTGACAAAGTACTTGATTTTAACGCAACATGCCACTTATATAGAGGTTCCCTGGATGCCACGCCAGGGCGAGTTGAACACTCAGTGCGTTTTTGATGGCTGAGGGTCTGACCAGGAGGTTTCCCATGTCGCGCTCTTGGATGTCGGTGTCCCGGCTGTTTTTGGTGCTTTCGTTGCTGGCGGTCGGGTGTACCGGGGGAAGCCTGCCCCCATGGGCAGACGCCGGTTGGGACGCGACTCCCGACATTGTTCTTGATTTACCTGTGGACCTGCTCCCAGAACTGCCTGGCGACGTACGCGACGTGCCGGACCTTGCGGAGCCCTGTCCCGAGGGCCGCAAGAACGCGGCTGATGGCTGGTGGAGAGCC
>CAZHDQ010000744.1:0-1806 GCA_964531595.1 uncultured Anaeromyxobacteraceae bacterium | reverse complement strand
TCGCTCCCTTGGCGGCCATGCTCAACCTGTCGTACTTGTCCAAGAACGTGTACTGGTGGCACGCAACGAAATTCGCCTTGCGGATCAGGTACGCGCCGTTGATCGGCCGCGGCCCGAAGCGCAGGTGGCTGATGGTGATTGCGCCGGCCTTCTTCGAGTCGTAGACGAAGTAGCCCTGCCCCCAGTTATCTGTTTCTTCCGAGATGATCTTGATGCTGTTCTTGTTGGCGCCGACGGTGCCGTCCGCACCCAGCCCAAAGAACACGGCACGAACGACGTCGTCCGGTTCGATGTCGAATTCAGGATCAAAATCCAGCGACAGGTGCGTGATGTCGTCATTGATGCCGACCGTGAACAGCGGCTTCGGGTCGTCCTTGGCCAGTTCGTCGAACACGGCCTTGACCATCGATGGCGTGAACTCCTTGGACGACAGGCCGTACCGGCCGCCTACGACGCGTGGGTCCTTGACGAACGGCGACTTGCCGGCAGCCCGCACCGAATGCAACGACGCCACGACGTCCAGGAACATCGGCTCACCCAGGGCACCGGGTTCCTTGGTGCGGTCCAGAACCGCAATCGACTTCACCGACACCGGCAGCGAGGCCACCAGCGCCGCGACGTCCAGCGGGCGGTACAGGCGGACGCGGATCATGCCCAGTTTTTGTCCGCGGGCGTTGGCCCAATCGACGTATTCCTGGGTCGCGCCGGCGGACGAGCCCATCAACATGATCACGCGGTCGGCCTCGGGGTGGCCGTAATAGTCGAACAGGTGGTACTGGCGACCCGTCAGTTTGCCGAAACGGTCCATTTCGCCCTGGACGATGGCCGGGCACGCGTCGTAGAACAGATTGCATGCCTCGCGGGACTGGAAGAACGTGTCGGGATTTTGGGCCGTGCCGCGCAGGAACGGATGGTCAGGCGTCATCGCTCGGGCGCGGTGCGCAGCGACCAACTCATCCGGAACCAGCGAACGCAGGTCATCGTCGGTCAATTCTTCGATCTTTTGGACCTCGTGGGACGTCCGGAAACCATCGAAGAAGTGTATGAACGGCACGCGGGATCGCAGCGTTGCACCCTGGACAATCGCCGCAAAGTCATGGGCTTCCTGGACAGTTCCCGAGGACAGCATCGCAAAACCGGTGTTGCGGCATCCCATGACGTCGCTGTGGTCACCGAAAATTGACAGGGCGTGGGTCGCCAGCGTTCTGGCCGAAACGTGCATCGCGAACGGCGTCAATTCGCCAGCGATCTTGAGCATGTTCGGGATCATCAGCAGCAGGCCCTGCGACGCCGTGAAGGTCGTCGTCAGCGCACCCGCCTGCAACGCGCCGTGGGACGAACCAGCCGCGCCGCCTTCAGACTGTAGAGCGGAAACCAGAGGCACCTGGCCCCAGATGTTCTTGCGGCCCTGGGCCGACCATTCGTCCGCCCATTCCCCCATGTTCGACGACGGGGTAATCGGGTAAATGGCGACGACCTCGCTGGTCCGATGCGCCACCGAGGCAGTCGCCTCGTTCCCGTCGACGGTAATCGTGCGCCGATTCGCCATCCTGCTCTTCTCCTTCGGGCGGCCTCTCGTGGGCAAGGCCCGGTGTGGGTACATTTCTCAAGGGAATCGGGTACTTTAGCCCGACACCAACGCGCGACATTCTATTGAGAGGCACCGGGTTTGTCAAGGCGTGAGAGGCCTGGAAAGGGTGGAAGTCACGTACGGAACTGCCATTTGACCACTTCTGTCTGGCGTCACGAAACCGTGATCCACCGTCACAAATTTCTAGATCTTGAAATCATTGAGCATGCTGCGGT
>CAZHDQ010000743.1:0-1807 GCA_964531595.1 uncultured Anaeromyxobacteraceae bacterium | reverse complement strand
GGAAGGCGGCATCGGGGCCTTCTGGTCCACCCGTTTCGGCGGCCCGCCCGCTCCACCCGAACCTGGCGACGACTGGGGGATCACCCCCCCGAAGGCGCGGGAAGATGCCGATGGAGACACCCTGGAAGACCCCTTCGATCTGTGCATCAATCAGGCCGAGGATCCGGACGGATTCCGGGACGAGGATGGTTGCCCGGACACCGACAACGACGAAGATGGGATACCTGACGACGTGGATCTGGCGCCGCTGGACCCCGAAACCTTCAACGGGTTCGAGGACGATGACGGCGCGCCGGATGTTGGGCCGGCCCAATTGTTTGACGTGTGGGGGCGGTTCGGAACGGTCCTGTTCCCGCCAGGTCGAGCCCGGATCGACGATGCGGGCGAGGCTGTCGTCCGGGCCGCAGCGGCCGTGCTGATCCGCTTGCCTGGGCTGAGTATCCGTGCCATTGGACACGCGGATGATTCGGGCAGGCGCGACACGAATCTTGCCGTTTCCCGCGAGCGGGCTGTGGCCGTTCGTTCATTGCTGACGCGCACAGGCATCCCGCGGCAGCGCGTTACCATAGAGGCAGCAGGGCAGGACCGGCCGTTGGATGCGTCGGGCACACCCGAGGCAAGGGATCTGAACCGGTGCGTGGAAATGGTGTTCGAATCACAGCCGGAAGCGAACCAGCAGCGATAAGTCTATTTCACAGTTTTCGATTAGCGTGTTTCTGGGCGTGTTAGGCTGGGGGCTTAGTCCTTGAACTTATCCAATTTCTTCATGGCCTTTTGGTAAGCATCCTCTGCTTTCTTTTCGGCCGTGGTCGCTTTCTCGACCACTTGCCACGCCTCGGCCAGCGCCTTCTGGCAGCCGCGGAACTGGGCCTCGTACTTCTTGGGAGAGAAGCCTTCGTAGGGGATGAGCCCCTTCTCGCCGGCAAGCAGTGCCCGCTGGTACTCGTTTTCAGCGTCGGCGGTTCGCACGGCCTTTTCCTGGGCCTTCGATTCGGCCTCGACCCGAGCCTTTTTCGCGTTCATCCACTGGACCTTGGCCGACATCGCCTTGGACAGCAGGTCGGCGCGCTCGGCCTCGGACTTGGCCTTGCCGGATTCCTCGCTTGCGCCGGCGATCGCCTTCTTCGCGGCGTCGGCATCCCCCTTCGCCTGCGAGATCTGTGTAACGAACTTGTCCAATCGCGCCCGGTCCTCCTGAGTCACCAGGTTCAGGGCGTTCTTGTCCAGACGGACCAGATCGGAACTGCCCGAGCATCCTGCGGCAATACCGGTCATGAGGACAGCGATCCAGAGGGTGTTCTTCATAATCTCTCCTTTAGAGCATTGGAACCGTACCGCCTGTTTATGGGTCGGTCAAAATCTCGGACGAAACTTCCGAATGATCAGAATATCAGCAGCCAAAGATGCAGCGGCGCGACGCGGTTGTCAAGGTCGGGCCGCCCCGAGGCCGTGGCCCAATCCGGCGGTTCACAGCGTAACGAAAGTTTCCCGCAGTCCAAGGCATTGCACGTTCGGGTCGGCCCTATTTGAGCAAAACCGTCGGTGTGGGTTCCAGCGCCTTGCAACCCTTCCGCAGGTACACACCTCGGGCGTACAGCACGCCGGTAACGTATGCCATGTTTGACGGCAGGCGGCCCTCCTTCTGGGCCGGGCGCCCGTACCGATGTCCACCGTTGTAGGCCGCCAGCGCCTGGATCAGGTTCCAGTCATAGCGCTCCAGGAACCGCACCAGCACCCGCGCGCCGCATTCCATAGCCTGGGCCGGGTCATACAGGTCGCCGCATCCGAACGCATCGGCGGTGCGAGG
>CAZHDQ010000742.1:0-1813 GCA_964531595.1 uncultured Anaeromyxobacteraceae bacterium | reverse complement strand
CGGGCGCTGGATATCGTCGTTCGCGAAACCGACCGTCTTAACGGCTGGATCACCGACCTGCTGGATTATGCGCGCCCACGCAAGGGTGAAACGGCGCGCGTACACCTGGACACCTTGCTTTCGCAGTTGGTTGCACTGGTCGCCGGCTTTCCGACGGCCGAAGGCATGACCGTCGAGGGGGATATTGAGCCGGGGCTGCAGGTCTGGGGTGATGGGTACCGTTTGCATCGGGCATTCCTGAATCTAGCGAAGAATTCGGTGGAGGCCATGTCGCCAGGAGGGCAACTGCTGGTGCGCGCGCGCCGACGCTGGGTCGACGGACGTGCCTGGGCGGTGGTCCGCGTGACCGACAACGGGTGGGGCATCCCGGCCGAGGAGGTCGGCAGGATCTTCGACGCCTTCTACACGACGAAGCCGCGGGGGACCGGGCTGGGGCTTGCCACGGTCATCCAGGTGGTCGAGGAGGCGGGCGGGGTCGTTTCGGTTTCGAGCGTGCCCCACGTGCGGACCGAATTCGAGGTGCGGCTGCCGATGGTGCCGGATGCCTCGGATGCGCCGGAGACCACGGGATGACAGAATCCCACTTCGACTTTGACCGTGGGGTGCGACTGCTGGGGTCGATCCTGTGGATGGACGCGGCTCGGCGAGATGTTTTGAGCTTCGTGTCTTCGGCCCGGGTCGACCGTGCGGCCTGGTTCCACAGGGCGGTATGTACAGACCGGACGCGCACTCTGCTACGTGGCCTGCGGCCGGATTTCCAGGCACTGATCGCGCCATTTTCCCGGAGGTTGATGGTCGGTCCACTGGAATTGACGATGCTGCCGGCCGGGTTTGCTCCAGGTTCTGCCCAGTTGTTGGTCGAGGGTGGGGGCGAGTCGTTCCTGTACGCCGCTCATATCAGCCTGCACCCGCACTGCATGGCCGAGGAACCCCAGTTTGCTCAGGCGCCGACCCTGGTGCTTCGTACGCCCTACGGGGATCCGCGTTTCCAGTTTCCCGATCGGGATGAGGCGTTGGCCCGGGTCGTTGAAGCGGCGCGCTCGGCCCTTGCTGCGGGGCGGGTTCCCGTGTTCCTATGCTCGGCGGTAGGCAAAGCCCAGGAGGTAACGCGGGCCCTGTCAGATGCAGGAATCGCCGTGTCGGCCCACAGGTCGATCTACTCCGTGTGCCGTCAGTACCGAGCAGTGGGGTTTGACCCTGGCAGGGTTGTGCAGTTTCGCGGTGGCGCGCGCTTTGACCAGGCTGTCGTCTGGCCGGAAGGGTTGCGCGGTTCACGGGCTATCGCGGGGCTGAAGCGCCCCACGGTGATCTGGCTGTCTGGGCTGGCCTCGGTGCCCGAGGCAGTCAATCGGATGCATGCGGATGCCGGAATTCCCCTGACTGGTCAGTTGGATCAGCAGGGCCTTCTAAGATTCGTCGAAATGACGGGTGCGCGCCGCGTCTTCACGGTGGGACGCTGGTCCGAGTCGTTTGGCCAAACGCTGAAGCGGCGCGGCGTACAGGCGGTCCCGTTGCACCGGGAAGTACAACTCAGCTTGTTTGGCGAACCCGTCTAGCGTGGTCAATCCCGAGGGGAGGGCTGCCGGCCGTCCTTCTTGCGGTGGTGCCGCAGCACGTAGATCGCGAAAAGTGTCGCCAGTCCCAGCACGAGGCCGAGCCAGGGCATGTCGGTCGTCCGGGTAGCCGTTTCTGCCGCGGTGACTTCGTCGCTGGTAGTGGCGATCGCGATGGTTGGGCACGACAGGAATACCCAGACCAGGAATGTTGGCATGGCCCACCGGCGCTGGAGATCCCATTCATTCTAAAGAAGAAT
>CAZHDQ010000741.1:0-1813 GCA_964531595.1 uncultured Anaeromyxobacteraceae bacterium | reverse complement strand
CGGTCAAAGCAGCCACCCCCGAAGCTATCGCGGACAGCACGCCGCGCACCGCCGAAGATTCGGTGATCTTGGGCAGTAGCGTGCCCCAGAGCACGACGAACGTCGCCATCAAGAACAGAGCGACGTTCATCAGAACCACGCCTTCGCGCGACCAAACATTTTCAACCCGCTTTGATGACCGCAGGTCGCCCCAGCGCCAGCCGATCAGCGCGACGCACAAGATGGCGAGGAGGGCCATGTAGTACAGGAAGAAGGGCGTCAGCAGCGACGTGGAAAACGAATGAAGCGACTGGATCAACTGGCTACGGGTCAGGAACGTCGCAAAAATCGTAAGGAAGAACGTCAGCGATATCAGAACGAAATTCCAGCGCCGGAACATGCCACGGCGCTGCTCGACCGACGCCGAGTGCAGGAGCGCGGTCCCGGTCAACCACGGCAGCAGGGCCGCGTTCTCGACCGGATCCCAGCCCCAGTACCCGCCCCAGCCAAGTTCCACGTAAGACCAGAGCTCGCCGATGATCAGGCCCGCAGTCAAGGTGGTCCAGGCGAACAACTGCCAGCGCCGGGCGTCGCGAACCCATCGGCCATCCCGTTCGCCGACCACCAGCGCCCCCAAAGCGATGGCGAACGGCACGGTATAGGCGACGAATCCGGCCAACTGCAGGGGCGGATGGATCGCCATCATCGGGTTCTGGAGCAGGGGGTTCAGGCCGTTGCCGTCTGCCGGCCCCCCGGACGCCAGGAAACGTTCAAACGGGCTGGATGCGAACACCATCAGGACGTCGAAAAACAGCAGGGACAACGCCAGCACCGCATTGACCCAGCCGAACCTTAGCGATCCGTCATCTTTGTGCTGACGCGCATACAACGCGGCCAGGATGGACAGCGTCACGACCCAGAACAGCAACGCCCCCTTTTCGCCGCCCCAGAAAGCGGTCAAGAGGTAGAACAGCGGCATCCCGGAATCGCTGTACGACGCGACGTACTTGTTCGAGAAGTCGTGAGTGACGATCGCGTGGGACAGCAGCAGGGCGAGCGCCCCGTTGACCCAGGCAGTCGCACGCATCGCCCAGCCAGACGCGCGCACGCTGGCCGTCGCCCGCGTCACTGCGCCATGTACCGCAAGGGCCGCCGTGAACGCGGCCAACGCGAACGACACGAGGACCAGAATCCCGCCCAGATGCTCCATGCCCACCGCCCGAATCGGTCGCCCGGTTTTACTGTGTAGCGCCCTTGTGCTTCTGGTACTTGTCCCGGTAGTAGTCCGCCGCCGCCTCTTCGGTAATGCCGGCTTCTTGGTACTTCGAGGGGCACTTTACCGTAATTTTCGACACCAGCATTCGACCCGACGCATCCAGGGTGCCCTGCAAGATGACTTCGCGCCCCTCGGCGAACGGGTCTGGAACCGCGCCCTTGTACCGGCATGGCAAGCGGCGAGCTTCATCATCCTCGATTGCGAAATCGATCTCGAACGGCGAGTCGCCCCGCACGATTGAGCTGGCCGCGACGTTCCCGCCAACCTTGAATTCCTGGCCCACCAGGCGATCCGTCTGGGCAAGCGCCTGCGAGAGCGTCAGGTTGAATACCCCGCTGGACATCGACGAGCCTACGACGGCAATCCCACCGACGAGCAGGCCCACTGCGACCAGGATGGTGGCGATCTTCTTACCGTTCAATCCGCACCCGAAGCCATGGGCCGATGACGATTATCAGACTAGGGAGCCCCTGTAAAGAAACAGGTGCGCAACCCAGCGACATCCCGCCGCAAAACGTGGCAGGAACACCCTAAGATTACGACCGATTCCCCAAGCTT
>CAZHDQ010000740.1:0-1817 GCA_964531595.1 uncultured Anaeromyxobacteraceae bacterium | reverse complement strand
GACCTGTTGGTCGAGATACAGCGGATCCTGGGTGTACCGTCTGTGGTCGGTGGCGAAAAGACGGGCTCGGGCGCAATCGGAATGGATAGCTGAGTTCCTGGTATCAGGACACTAGAAATGGATCGCGCGGTCGGCAACTGCCAGTGCGGCTTCGCGTATGGCCTCGGACAGTGTGGGATGGGCGTGGCAGGTGCGGGCCAGATCCTCGGCACTGGCCCCGAATTCCATGGCGGCGGCGGCCTCGGCAATCAGATCACCTGCGTGCGGCCCCAGGATGTGGACGCCCAGGATGCGATCGGTCCCAGCGTCGGCCAGGATCTTGACCTCGCCGTCTGAGGACCCCAGTGTCATGGCGCGGCCGTTAGCCCGGAACGGGAAGCGGCCCGTCTTGTAAGCGATGCCAGCGGCGGTTAGTTCCTCTTCGGTGCGGCCGACTGACGCGACCTCGGGGGCGGTATAGCAGACGCCGGGGATTACGTCGTAGTTTACGTGGCCGTGGCCTGTATACAGGGCCTCTACGCAGCCGACGCCTTCCTCGTGCGCCTTGTGCGCCAGCATCATGCCGCCTATCACATCGCCGATTGCGAACACGCCGGCGGCTGTCGTAGCCCAACCGTCGCCGACCGGAATCCGGCCCTTGGCGTCGGTCGTGATGCCGACCGAATCCAGTCCCAGGCCTTCCGTGTTGGGTGTGCGACCAACGGAAAGCAGCACGCGATCACAGCGGATCGGGTCGGCGCCCTCGACCTCGACGACGCAACCGTCATCTTCCTCGCGGGCGGCTAGTACCCTGGTAGATAGGCGCATCTTCAGTCCCTGGCGATGCAAGACCTTGCGGGCGGCGTCCGCGATGCCTGCGTCAATCCCCGGCAGGATCCGATCCAGGTACTCCAACACAGTGACCTTGGCACCCAACCTAGCCCAGACCGAGCCCAACTCCAGGCCAATGAAGCCCGCGCCGATCACGACCAGGTGGCCGGGGATCTCGGGCCAGGACAGAGCTTCCGTGCTGGTGCCGATACGGCCGCCGACCGTGACGCCCGGCAAGTTCGCACTGCGACTGCCTGTCGCGACAATGATTGCATCGGCCTCCAGCGAGGTCTCGGTCCCATCTGCTGTGGTGACAACGACCTTGCCCGGCCCGTCCAACCGCCCCCGGCCCATGTAGCGTGTAATGCCGTTCTTCTTGAACAGGCCGGCGATGCCACCGGTCAAGCCTTTGACGATCCGGTCCTTGCGCTTGAGCATCGCGGTGACGTCGAAACCAATGTCGCCGACTACCAACCCGTGTTCCTTGCCGTGGTCGCGGACCTCGACGAACCGATGGCTGGATTCCAGCAGGGCCTTACTCGGGATGCAACCAACGCGCAGGCAGGTGCCCCCCAGCATTTCTTCCTGCTCGACGCAGGCCACGTTCTTGCCCAGTTGAGCCGCGCGGATCGCAGCCACGTAGCCCCCAGGGCCGCCGCCGATCACCACCAAGTCATGTTTTATCGCCATCTTTTCGCCTCGCAAGAATCGTGACTGTCAGCAGGCCGGGAAACTGGGACGGTGCCCGGTTTCGCGCCATATACCGCTTCTACCCCAGATTACCGGCAGGCGCTATGCCTCCAGCAGTAGCAGCGCCGGATCTTCGATCAGGTCCTTGACGCGTTTCAGGAACATGACTGCCTCGCGGCCGTCGACGATTCTGTGGTCGTAGGTCAGTGCAACGTACATCATCGGCCGAATCACGACCTGTCCATCGCGGGCCACCGGTCGTTCCTGGATCCCGTGCAGCCCCAGCACACCGCTTTGCGGCGGGTTGACGATCGGCG
>CAZHDQ010000739.1:0-1822 GCA_964531595.1 uncultured Anaeromyxobacteraceae bacterium | reverse complement strand
ACTATAATGGGTATGATGTAGGAAACAATGATGGCAATCCTCATATAAATGTTGATAATAATAATAATTTTTATGGTCATGGAACACATGTTGCTGGGATTGTTGGAGCTCAAACAAATAATCTGTTTGGAGTTGCTTCAATTAGTTCAGAAGTACAATTAATGTTAGTGAAGAATAGTAGTGATTTAGGATATTTTGATCACGAGTTAGCTGTTCAAAGCCTAGCGTATTTAGTTGATAACGGGATCAATGAAAGTGTTGTAAATATGAGTTGGGGGGCATTTGATGGAGCAGAAGGATTAAATCAAAATGATATAAATGAGCTTCACTTACCAATTGAAGCATTGTTTAATAGTGGCGTAATATTAGTTGCCGCTGTTGGGAACGAAGGATTGGAGCTAGGCAATGGTATAGAACATTATCCATCAGCATTTCCTGAGGTAATAGCTGTTGGAGCAACCAACTCAGATGATATGTTGGCAATTCAGGGGGTAAACAATACAACTCTATCCTCTAATTTTGGAAGTTCAATTGATGTAATGGCTCCTGGAGTTGATATTTGGAGCACTATGAGTGGAGCAATCGAAACAGAAAATGATGTATATATAGTCTCTTCTGGAACATCAATGGCTTCACCTCTTGTGGCAGGACTTTGCGCTTTAATGCGCTCTTATAAACCTAATGCAGATGTTAATGAAATTAGAAATTGCTTGTATAGTTCCTGTGATCCAATTGATGATATTAATGATACAGAATACTCAGGTCTTTTAGGAAATGGAAGAATAAATGCTTTTGAAGCAATGAATTGTTTAATGTCAGAAGAAATTCTATCCGCACATTTTTCATCATCATCACAAACATCATGTGAATCTGAAGCAATTTCTTTTTTTGATGAGAGTATAGGAAATCCCATATCATGGCAATGGACTGTAATCCCTTCTGACGGGGTAACATTTTTACCATCAAACACATCTCAAAATCCTGATATTACCTTCACTAATCCAGGGTATTACGATATTACTTTGACAGTAACAGACATTAATGCAAATACTCAAAGTGTTAGCTATTACAACTATGTTTTTGTTCAGAATCCACAGGTTGAAATGGTGCATTCAAACTATTTTTGTTTAGATGATGGAAATGTTGGATTCTGTTCAGATGATGTGACTATGAATAGTCTTGATGTTTGTAACGGTTCAACCCAGACCATTACTTTATATTTCAATAGTGAGCCTCCATTTAGTGCTGTGGTTACAGACGGAGTAAACACATATGATGTCAATCCTGCCTATTATCCATGTGCTTTCTATCCGGAATATAATTACAGAGCTAGTGTAAACGTAATTGTAACTGAAGAATTTAATTCTTTTAGTATTCAGTCATTAGAGGATAATGTCTGTGCACTTGAAGTTTATGAAAACACCATCATTACATTCAACGTTCATGACTGTTGTCCAAATCTACTATTTGATGGAAATTTTGAAGGTATTACTGAAATACCTGATAACCGAACAGATTTAGAACTTGAAACAGAAGATAGTCACAATGAATATAGAATTTTTAATGATTTTTTAACAAATAGTCATGTAATGTTTATTGATGGTCCGACTTGGCAACAAGTTGCTGATGCAGGAAATATTGATGAGCAATTATTATGGGCATCTAATCCCATAAGTGTTTCAGAAAATACAGATTATATATTTTCTATTGACAATAGTACTGGTTGTCATTGTAGAACTCTTTGTTCAAGTATACAAAATGATTGGATTTCCTCGCAACAATTAAAGCTATCATTTAAAATAGTCAATACGAATACGAATGA
>CAZHDQ010000738.1:0-1823 GCA_964531595.1 uncultured Anaeromyxobacteraceae bacterium | reverse complement strand
CTAGTACCGCCTCCCAGAAGTGCCTCCCCAGTTTCGATGACGCGTGCAGGAAAGCTGACGCCCTTGTAAATGCCTCGCGCGCGCGCGCGCGAAGCAGTGTACACTCGCGCCTGGCGGGGCTGGCGCCTTGCCAGGGAGGGTGCATGTTTCGACCGACGACGGGCTCGCAGTTGTTGCGCAAATTGGCCGCGAAGGCTGGAACGGAGTTGGCGAAGTTCGGAGAGTCGGTTTGCCGAATGGCGGGCGTGGGGAGCGGCGTCCGGGCGCGACGATCGCGAGGTGGGCACCGAGGGCCGAAGGCAGTTCATGTCGTGCTGGACAAGGCGCAGCGGAAGCATCTTGAACGCGACGTCCGTCGGCGGGGATTGCCATACGGGGTGGTCGTTCGCGCGCGCATCGTCCTCGAGCTTGCGGACGACCCGTGCATTTCGGCGGTGGCGGGCAGGCTGAGGCTGGACCGCAAGACGGTGAGACACTGGCGAGACCGTTACCTGAGCGGCGGACGGGGGGCGTTGGGGACGCGCCACCGGCGTGGACGTCCGGTCGAGATCGACGCGGTGAGTCGGTGCCAAGTCATCGGGATGGCTTGCGGGAAACCGAGAGACTTCGGAGTCAGTCACCGCGCGACGTGGACCCTGGACACCCTGCTGGAGACCTACGGGACGCATCATCCGGATCTGTCGCCGATGAGCCGGACCAGCCTGCTTCGGATCCTCGACAAGGCGGAGATCCGGCCGCATCGCATGCAGGTCTGGCTGCACAGCCCCGACCCTCGGTTCCGGGAAAAGGTGACCGAGGTCTGCAACCTCTACCAGCGCCCTCCGGCAGGCAGCGTCGTTGTCTGTGTCGACGAGAAGACGAGCATCCAGGCACTGGAACGGAAGCACCCAACGAAGTCACCCGTACCTGGCCGGAACGGACGGTTCGACTTCGAGTACATCCGTCACGGGACGCAGGCCCTCATCGCTTCGTTCTGTCCTCAGACTGGAGAAGTCTTCGGCCGGGTGTATGAAAGCCGTGGTGCCGCGAATCTCATCAGCTTCATGGAGGAATTGGCCGAGCGCTACCCCTTCCAGCAAGTCCACGTGGTTTGGGACAACCTGAACACCCACTACGATGGGGCCGAAAGCCGATGGCAGGCGTTCAACTACCGCCACGGGAACCGGTTCCACTTCCACTACACCCCGATCCACGCTTCCTGGGTGAACCAGGTGGAGATCTTTTTCGGTATCGTGTCCCGCCGGGTGCTTCGTCACCAGGAGCACGCCGGCAAGAAGGCGCTCGCCGCCGCCCTGCTCGCGTTTATTGACCACTGGAACGCGCATGAGAAGCACCCTTTCCGCTGGACTTTCTCGGGCTACCCGCCTCAAATAGAGCAGCAGGCGGCCTGATCTGCCCACAGTCCCAGTCGGCCGCCACGGAGGGATCGTGGCATCCAACTCGGTGCGGATCGCGGTCGAGGACGGGCTCGACGAACTCGTAGACCTTCTTGGCCGTCACGAAGCGCTCACACATCTCCGCGTCCGCAAGCGAGGTGACTCGCTGATCGTCTTCAGCGGCGAGGGAGCAACCGAGCAGAAACACGCCCGGATGACCTGCCTCGGGCAGGCTTCGTGGGGACTCAGTTTCCCCGACCACTCCGGCCGCTGGGACCCAGCGCCCTTCATCGGGTCCATCGAGTCTCTCCTGGACATCCTGGCACGCGACTTCGGCCTGTTCTTGACGCGCGAATAACCTAAAACTGAGGAAGTACTTAAGATCTCAGGTACTAGGTCGCTGCGCCGGCCACCCCGACCGGACCCGCGGGACGCTGGTGATTGTCG
>CAZHDQ010000737.1:0-1824 GCA_964531595.1 uncultured Anaeromyxobacteraceae bacterium | reverse complement strand
GCTGTTGACGCGTTGCTGGCGAAATGGGACAAGGAACTCGTGACGTTGGACCTGGACGCGGGCGTTTTGCAGGAGCCGGGCACGTTCGAGCCGGTGTTCCAGTTGGCATCGACTGCCGACGGCGATGAACCGGTGGCGATCGAGGTCATCGCGCAGGGACGCGCGGTTGAGACGCAGTGGACCGACGACGGCCACGTGTACCGGCTGAAGGTCGTCATCGGCGCCAGCGACGACCCGACCGGGGAGGACCGGATCAAGCGGACCGTGACATTGCGGATGCCGCTGGCGGATGGGACGCTGCGCTACACGCCCGGGCTGGTCGAGGACGCCGTCGTCGAGCATGCGCTGTCGGAATTCAGTCTGTTGGCCGACCAGTTGTACCTGCCGCTGGCAAACGGCCTGATCGGGCTGGGGCCCAACCTGTGGCTGATCAAGTCCTGCCGGGACGTACACCTGGCAGCGCGCCTGTCCACTGGTGATGTGGACCAAATCGAGTTCATCGACGAAACAGTGCCGGCAGACGGCAACGTGACGTGGACCTTCTTCGTCATTCAGGGCACGGCGGCGGAGGGGCTGGCGCTGGCGCGACTGCTGAACACGCACCCGAACGTGGTATTCACGCGGCAGGAACGCTGACTGCGGAGCCGGGCCAATTGGCCTGTACCGCTGTGCTATCGACGTTAAAAGTGCCGGCGCTTTGAAACCTCGACACACTCACAGTGGTGGCAAATCGCGCAGGCGATTCGAGGTGAGCAGGCCAACCAAGTCTAATAATAAGGTGGCGCGCCCGGAGGGACTCGAACCCCCAACCCTCGGATTCGAAGTCCGATGCTCTATCCAATTGAGCTACGGGCGCCAAGGCAAGACGTGAGACGCGAACAGCGGCAGACCGGCGTGCGGTCTTGCAGAAATGGGGGTGCCTGGAGGGATTTGAACCCACGACCACTGGAACCACAATCCAGCGCTCTACCCCTGAGCTACAGGCACCATCGCGAAAAAAGACGATCGACACCTGGACCACGTCCAGGCGTTTCGGGTACGCCTGAGAGGATTTGAACCTCCGACCGGCGGATTAGAAGCCCGCTGCTCTATCCTGGCTGAGCTACAGGCGCGCACAGGAAACCGCATTGCGGACCGTCGACCGAACCATCTGCCACCGTCGCGTTCTCAAAGAACAAAAAGCCAGCGGATTATCGACAGGAGCCCGTGTCATGTCAAGCGTTCCTCCCCAATTCACCGTTAAACCGATGACCGAGGTCGGCGAAACAGGGTCAACTGCAAGGCGACAAGCCGATTTGGGCGCAGGTGTACTTGCTGTACATCGAGCACCAAATCGGTGAAGGCAACGCAGCAGATGGCCCTGGATCGCCGGCCGAATCGCGGCGAAGAGGTGAATTGGGGTCCTGCGGCGACCTCACGGGAAGCGCACCCGGAAAGGGGCGACGCGCCGAATCGCCAACGAAAATCCGGGGGCTCCCCAGGCTTGGCCAGCTCGGCTTGGCCAGCTGGGCGCCGCACGAGTGTTCCCGCGAAACATTCTGATTATCATTATTTTTATCCGGTGTAAGAAGCCCATATGCAGGTTCTTGGGTACAGTACGCTGCCAATGCGCGCGAGCGGGAGGGCGAAGATGGCGACCATGCGACAGATGATCCGGATCGACGAGGCTTTGTGCGACGGCTGCGGCCAATGTGCATCGGCTTGCGCCGAGGGCGCTATCCAGATGGTGGACGGCAAGGCCCGCCTGGTGTCGGATTCTTATTGCGACGGATTGGGCGCCGGCCTCGGCGATAAAATAATAGACCTCGGTGTCATCATCTAAAC
>CAZHDQ010000736.1:0-1825 GCA_964531595.1 uncultured Anaeromyxobacteraceae bacterium | reverse complement strand
TGTGCATGGCGAAAGTCTGTCTATAAAGGATGCCCGCGAGCGCCTGCGTGCGGAACTCGCGGCCAACGCCGGAGATCCCATGATGCCGGACGCCAGCATCCAGCCCGAACTGGATTTCGCCCCCCGGAGCGGACCGTTGGCATCCGAACCCGCCCCGCGCCCACTGCCCATCGTCCCAGTGACAAAGACCGGCTGCCAGTTGGTGGGAGATGGCTCAGAGGATCCCCCGAACATGGCACCGCATTCGTCCATCGCGGCCGAGTGTGACCGATTGCGCGACGAACTGGGGAAGGAACGACAGGCTCTGCACGAGGCACGAAAACGACACCAGGTACTGTCAAAACAACTCGCAGAGGCAATCCGGAGCCTGGCCAGTTGTGTCGAGTAAACCTCACCCTCGGAACCCATCGATTCCCTACACTTTGCGGGTAGACTCCGACGACTGAAGGAATCAGAAGGGACTATCTGGGGGATGATCCTGGCGTGCGAACCTGGGGTGTCGCCGGACGGCCGAGGCCTAACGGCTGTGGGCGAGCAACTTCTTGCGCCGCCGCTCCGCCTCGCGCTGCTTGCGCTTTTTAGAAACGCTGGGCTTTTCGTGGAACCGACGCTTCTTCAGTTCCTTGTACAACCCCTCGTTCGCCATCTTGCGCTTTAGGGCCGACAGGGCACGACCTACGTCGTTTTCCTGGACCGAAACTTCCAGCGGACGGAATTCCAATTGCTTGGGATTCAAAGTTAAAATCACCCCCTTCTTGCGTCAAAACGCACGCGTTTATATAGCAGAGTCGAGGCTGAGTCAAGTGGATCGACGACAAATCGCCCGCGTCCTGATGACGTCGTCAGAGATCGCCTCACGCAATTCCTCGGCACTGGAGAACGACCGAATGTCGCGAAGCCGCTCCAGGAAGTGCAGACGTATCTGTCGACCGGACAAATCTTCATCATAATCGAGCAGATGCGCCTCGATGACGGGCCGTTCGATGCAAAACGTCGGGATCGGCCCGACATGGACGGCCGCCGGGTGGAGATGGCCATCGACTTCCGCATATACGGTGTAGATCCCCTCACCCAGTCGCGTCGTGGTTACGGGCAGCAGGTTTGCAGTTGGAAAGCCCAGACCACGCCCCCGACCGTCGCCCCGGACGACTCGCCCGGTCACGACGTATGGCCGTCCCAACCAGCGAGCCGCCATGGCAACATCGCCTTCCAGGATCAGCCGCCGAATACCTGACGACGACACCCGCTCGCCATCAACAGTGACCGTCCGGGTCACCGTCAATCGAAACGCCTCGGACTGGGAAAGGCGCTCCAGCATCGCTAGGTCGCCCGACCGTCCGTGGCCGAATCGTGCATCCGGCCCAACGAACAGGTGGGCGCAGCGCAGGCGTCCCACCAGCATGTCCGTCACGAAAAAATCGGCCTCGACGGCCGCGAGTTCGCGGGTAAACGGCAGGACGACCGTAGCGTCAATCCCCAGAGCCGCGATAGCGTCGATCCGGTCATCAAGTGTCTGGATCATCGCGGGCGCGCGTTCGGGAGCCAACACCTGAAGCGGATGGGGAAAGAACGTCAGGACACAGGATACCAGCCCTTCGTCCGCCGCAGTCCGGGCAACATCGGCCAGGATCCGGGCATGCCCCACATGTACTCCATCGTAGTTGCCCATCGCGACCGCTGCGGGGCCGAACCCTAACGGTAATGCGTCTAAGCCCTTGAAAACCTGCATCGATTGGACCGTCCTTAACGTGGAGCTCATTCCTTGCCGAAACGCTCAGCCCGTTCCTGAACCAACGCGTCAGCCTCGGCTAAAAGCCGGCCCTGC
>CAZHDQ010000735.1:0-1826 GCA_964531595.1 uncultured Anaeromyxobacteraceae bacterium | reverse complement strand
GATCCTTGTGATCTGGAAAATTTTGATACCCGGTGCCCTGGCCGGTGTGCCGCCAACAACGCATCCTCGACCAGTACGTCGCCCCGTGATGCGTTGACCAGGAATCGCGTTTGTCCCGCCGCCAGTTTTGCCAGGCGGGCAGTATCGAACATGTCGCGCGTGGGCCAATGGGATTCGCCGGCCCCAGTCAGCGGGACGTGCAGGGTGACCACCTCGTAATCCGCGATAGCATCCAGGGATATCCAGTCCCCAGGGTCGCCAGCCGCCTGTCTGGGCGGATCACAGGCACGCCACGGTACGCCAATTCGGTCAAGCCGACGGGCAAGCGCGCGTCCGCAATGACCCAGGCCGACGATGGCGACTGTAGGCGGCAAAACGGGCAGACGGTCGAAGGCCCCTGCCTCGGTCAGGGCAGCGAGAACCCAATCGGCAACACCGCCTGCCGTCGAACCCGGCGCGTTGAGCACGGGCAGATCGTGGCCGCGTTTGGCACCGAACGCCCGGACTGCCGCCTGGTCCACGTGGTTCAGTCCGATCACCGGCGTGACGAGGGCACGAAGACGGGGCGCTGCGGCCAGCAACCGTTCATTTATGATGGTGGTAGTGCGGAACACGATTACATCAGCGTCGGCGGCCTGCCGGGGGTCCACAGCGAGTGTGGCGGCGTCGAACGGACACACGTCACCCAGGGCGCGAAACGCGTCCAAGGCCCCGGGGATCTCGGGGTCGACCAGGATACGGTACCGGCTCACTTCTTCTTGCCGAACATCGCGTCGAGCCGTGCCTTCGCTTCGCCCGGCGTCTTAGGGCTCATGGCGGTGCGCGGTGCACCGAACATCGAGTCCAGGCGAGCCTTTGCCTTGGATGTCTCGCCTTCGTTGGATTCGACGATGGAACGAAACGTGAAGTACAGGCAGAAATTGCCTTCCGCCCTGTCTCGAATGAACTCGCCCTGGTTCTCGGTACACTGATTGTGTACATCGGGATCCCAGAAGCGGCAGTTGTAACAGCAGTGCAGATATGCCGTGCAGGTAGGGCACTGGTCACGGCGGCCGATCTGCGGGCGCTCGCCGACTTTGACATCGAAGACCAGTTCATCCTTGCAGTTGAAGCACTGGTAACGAGAATCTGTTTTCATCGGTCCTCCGGAATCATGCCGAACACCGGCCGGGATTGTACCATAAATGATGCCAATCGCGTCGAACTGTGAACCCTGGCGACGCGTGGAATCAAGGGATCCGATGAAGTTGCCCGATGAAAATCGATGCTATCCGTGAAAGATTCGGGGTAGCAAGCGGGGGTTACGCAGCGGCGCGGGCCTGGAAAAAGTCGGACATCACCAGGCGATCCGACGGAAACACGTGCTTGAACCGGAAGATCACGCGGTTTTGTGCGTCATCATCACCGAGCACACCGACCACTTCTGCCAGCGCCTTGACATGGCGGTCGCCTGGCAGGTCGAACCCCATCCATGCAAAACGGTTGGGGGGCAGGCGGTCAGACCGGACCTCCATTCCGTAGGGCCCCAGGCGTATCCCATCGGCGGCACGCACGGGCTTGTGGCCCTGGTACTCGACGACTGGGAACGAACAATCGATCATGGTGTCCAGAATGGCTTCGACGGGCATGGCAGCCTCCATTTAATCGGGACGCGACGTCGCCCCGCGCCGGAACGCGACGGCGTCCAGCGGCGGAACGCGTCGGCGCCCCGCGGAATCCAGGATATGCGAGGCTCGTCTGGTGTGCCAAGTCGACGGAAAAGGCGCGAATACTATTGGATTTCCTTGAAGGCCCGGGCAAACGCGGGGAGGCTGTTTTCGACGATC